>JANXAM010000001.1 GCA_025062155.1 Gloeomargarita sp. SKYB120
TCCACAGTATCTCCCCGTTGAATCGTCAACTGCGCCGGCTGAAAGGCCAACATGCCATTGTCTGCCCCCATTTTGATCTGGTAGGTCGCCGCCCAAGCTGCCGGTTGGACCCCTAGCCCGACTAGTACAACCACCAGGCTCGCCAGACACCACCGTAAGAACTGTCTCCACATAGACCGATTCCCCCTGCCGCTAACAAATGTTTAGATTTGTTTAAGACATTACATAATCTAGCAAATCAGCCGGGCTGGCTTTTCCCCGTTATGATGGTAGAGCTGACCATGGGGGAAAGTCCGGTGCGAATCCGGCGCTGTGCCGCAGCAGTGATGGGCCTCGCCCTCAGCCTGAATGCCTCATGGTTGGTTGGTCCTGTACCCACCTGCGTCGCACGGGTGGAAGGAGTTTTCCATGGTTGCTGCCCACGTTCACTCAGTATTCAACTTATCAGACCATTTCCCAGCGTTGCCTTACCCGCGTCCGTTGTTGCTGGTGGGTCATGGCACGCGCGATGCCCAAGGGCGGGCTGATTTTCTCCGTTTTGCCCAAGCGTATGCCGCTTTGGACCCCAGTCGTCCAGTGGTCCCCTGTTTTCTGGAGTTAACCGAACCCTTGATTGCTCAGGGAATTGCCACCTGTGTCGCCGCCGGGTGGCGCGACATTTCAGTGGTGCCCCTGTTGCTGCTAGCGGCGCGGCATCTGAAGTTGGACATTACCCGGGAGTTGGACCGGGCGCGGGCGCAGTATCCGGGGTTGCAGATTCACTACGGGCGACACTTGGGACTGGCGCCGGAAATTTTGGCCCTGTGGCAGGAGCGACTTGCTCAGGTGGACCACCCGACCATTCCTCGCTCGGAGACGGTGGTGTTGTTGGTAGGACGGGGGGCCAGCGACCCGGATGCCAATAGCGATGTGTTCAAACTGGCGCGGCTGCTGTGGGAAGGGAGTGGTTACCTGACGGTGGAAGTCTGTTTCGTGGGCATTACCCATCCCCGGCTTGAAGAAGGCTGGCGGCGGGTATGGCTGCATCAACCCCGGCGCGTGATTGTCGTTCCCCACTTCTTGTTTACAGGTGTGCTGGTGCAACGAATTCAAGCGATGGCCCAGCAGATGCAGGCGGAGCATCCCGACGTTGCGATTACCTGTTTGCCGGAACTAGGCATCAACCCCACCTTGTTCGCGCTGGTGCGCCAGCGGGAGCGGGAAACCTTTGGTACGGACACGCCCATGAACTGCGATGTGTGCAAGTTCCGCCAGCTGGTGCTCTGTGGTAATTCCCATGACCATTCCCACGACCATCACCACAGCCACCCTCATGACCATGACCATCATCACGGTTATACCGACCCCTATCGAGACATTCAGGAATACCACCGGCGCATCTGGCGATGACCTATGACGTGATTGTGGTGGGGGCGGGACCGGCGGGTGGGAGCGCGGCCTATCATCTGGCAAAGCGGGGGCGTTCCGTTTTGCTACTAGAGCAGGCCCCTTTACCCCGCTACAAACCCTGTGGTGGTGGGGTCTCGCCCCAGGTGCAGGAGTGGTTTGACTTCGATTTCACACCGGCGATTTCCTGTGTCAGCCGCGAGATTCACTACACCTGGCGGTTGGAGGAGCCGGTGACGGTGGAACTGGCGGGTCTGGAGCCGATTTGGATGGTGCGCCGGGACGTGTTCGATTACTTCCTGGTGCAGCAGGCCCAACGACAGGGAGCGGTCCTGCAGGAGGCCACCGCCGTCACGGGAATTGCCTGGCTGGGAGACCGCTGGTGGGTGCAGACGACCCGCGAGCCTTTTCAGGGGCGTTATCTGGTTGCCGCTGACGGGGCCAAGGGCAAGCTGGCAAGCTGGCTGGGATTTCGCAACCGGAAACGGCGCTTGGCGGGGGCGTTGGAAGCCGAGGTGCCCGGGCCGGAGAACCCTCAGCCGCGCGTCTGCTTTGAATTTGGCCTGGTGAAAAATGGCTACGCCTGGAATTTCCCCAAGCGGGACGGGTTTTCCCTGGGTGTAGGGACGTTTATCGCTGGGGGTGAAACGCAGGATTTTCGCCAAATTTTGCGCACCTATGCCGCCTATTTCCAGGTGGACGTCTCCCAGGCGCGCCAGTACGGCCATCCCCTGTGCCTGTGGGATGCCCCTCAAGCCCTGCACACCCAAAACGCCCTGCTGGTGGGGGAAGCAGCTTGTGTGGTGGACCCTTTCACCGCCGAAGGCATCCGGCCTTCCCTCTGGACGGGCTGGCAAGCGGCCATCGCGCTAGACCGCGCATTGGCTGGAGACGCGACGGCGCTCGAACGCTACACGGAAACAGTCCAGAACACCTGGGGCCGCGATATGGTCTGGGCAAGACGCTTGGCGCAGGTGTTTTACCGCTGGCCGGGCTTGGCCTACCAGGTGGGGGTGAAACGCCCAGCGGCAACTCGCAAGTTTGCTGAGTTGTTCACGGGGAAAACCCACTACGCGGCGGTGGCCCAGTTGGCCCTGCAACGGCTGCGGCGGGCGCTCCTGCTCTGATTCCAGTAGGATGGGGGGTAGGCAACCGGCGGGAATCATGTTTGGCTATTTCCAACAGGTGGCCCTGCGGATTGAGTTGCGGGCCGACAAGGAACAAATTCGTCAAGCATTGGTAGAACCAGCAGCGCTGCAACAGTGGTGGTTTGCGGGATGGCCCTTGCAAACGCCTGTGGCGCCGGGTCGGTCGGCAGAATTGCGCTGGTCTGGTCTCATTCCGATTCGGGCGCGGGTGCAGCGCTTGGGAACAGACCTGCTGCAATGGGAATTCTGCGGTGGCGTGGACGGCCTACAGACGTGGTCTTGGGGCGACGGCTGGGTCCAGGTGCAGTTGGAAGCGGTATCCCTCTTGCCGTTGAGCGTGGGACAAGTTTGGCAGCTCTGGCGATTGCGAGATTATTTGCGCAGGCGGTCATGACGACAGCATCCTGGTTAACCCTAAGCCGGTTGCTAGTGATTCCGGGCGTTTTTGTGGCCCTGGCCCAAGAGGCGCGAGACTGGGCCGCCGGTTTATTTCTTTTGGGGGCGGTGACGGACGCCCTGGACGGTTACGTCGCCCGGCGGTGGCGGCAGGTCACGGATGTGGGCAAATGGCTCGACCCCCTAGTGGACAAGCTGCTGGTGATGGCGCCCCTACTGGCGCTGGTGGAATCCGGTGACGTGCCGGGTTGGGGGGTTTTTCTCTTGCTGGCGCGGGAGTTGACCATCACCGCCTGGCGGGCGCAGTTGCCGCAGGTTGTTGGCGCGGACCGCTGGGGCAAGGCCAAAACCGTTAGCCAGGTAGGAGCCGTGGTGGCGCTCCTGCTGTGGCCGGGCCTGCTCAGTCAAACCCTGTTTGCTGTCGCCGTTGTCATCACCTGGCTGTCGGGGATAATGTACCTATGGCCACCGAAAACCTCGTGACCCCAGGGCGATTGATCGTGCTCACCGGACCGAGCGGTGTGGGCAAGGGCACCCTGCTCAAATACCTGTGTCAGCGCCATCCCGAACTGCAGGTGTCGGTCTCGCTGACCACGCGCGACCCCCGTCCTGGCGAAATCCCCGGCCAGTCCTATATTTTCGTCAATCGTGCGGAATTTGAGGCCGCCATTGCCGCCGGCGATTTACTTGAGTGGGCAGAGTACGCAGGTCACTACTACGGCACGCCCCGCCAACCGGTGGAGGCTGCACTCCAACAAGGGAAGTGGGTCATTTTGGAAATTGAACTTCAGGGGGCGCGCCAGGTCCGGCGCTCCTTTCCCCAGGCCCAGTTGATTTTCATTTGCCCTCCCAGTTGGGAAACCCTGGAGCAACGGCTCCGCCAGCGGGGTCAGGACTCGGAAACGGCCATGCAAAAACGGCTTGCCCGCGCCAAAGAGGAACTCCAGGCCGCTTCCGAATTTGACGCCTGCATCGTCAACGACGACCTGGAGACCGCCCTGCAGGCGCTGGAGCAATGCCTGGGCCTGCCCGTCACAGCTTCAAGTTGCGAAACTGGGTGAGATGGGCGTCAAACAGGAGCTTGGCAACGCCGGTCGGGCCGTTGCGGTGCTTGGCAATGATCACTTCGGCAATCCCTCGGTCCGGCGTGTCCGGGTTGTAATACTCATCGCGGTACAACATGATCACCACGTCCGCGTCCTGTTCGATGCTGCCGCTTTCTCGCAAGTCTGACAGCAGGGGCCGCTTGTTGGTGCGATGTTCCACGCCGCGGCTCAGTTGCGACAACACGATCACGGGCACCTGAAGCTCCCGCGCCAGGGTTTTCAAACCGCGGGTCATACGCGACAGTTCCAATACGCGGTTTTCGGTGCCGCTATTGCCGCTGTCCATCAGTTGCAGGTAATCAATCAACACCAGCCCCAGGTTTCCCTGTTCCGCCAGCAGGCGGCGGCATTTGGAGCGGATTTCCATGAGCGTGGCGCTGGGGGAATCGTCAATAAAAATGGGCAATTGCGCCAGGGTGCTGATGGCCTGATTGAGTTGGGGCCACTCCTGCTCGGCAATTCGACCGGTGCGCAGCCGTGTGCTTTCGATGCGGGCTTCGCTCGCCAGCAGCCGGTACACCAACTGCTCCTTGGACATCTCCAAACTGAACAGGGCCACCGGCAATCGGTGCATGGCCGCGATATTGCGGGCGATGTTTAGGCAAAAGGAGGTTTTGCCCATCGAGGGGCGACCGGCGACGATGATCAAATCCGAGCGCTGGAACCCCTGGGTCAAAGCGTCCAGGTCGTAAAACCCGCAGGTGATGCCCGGCGGCAGCATATCCTCCGAGCGCTGTTCGATTTCGTGCCAAATGGCGCTGACCATTTCCGCCGTTGAGACCAGTTCCTGGCGGGGCTGGTGCTGGCAGACGGCAAAGATCTGCTGCTCTGCCTGGTCGAGCACCTGTTCGATCGGCAGGGTGGTCTCGTAGCCCAGGCGCAGGATGTTTTGACCCGCCTGGATCAACTGCCGCCGCAGGTACTTATCGGCCACCAGCGCCGCGTACTGGTCAATGTTGACCGCGCTGACCACCTGTTCGACCAACTGCACCAGCTTGGCGGGGCCCCCCACCTTTTCCAGCAACCCCTGGTCCTGCAGCCAGGTGGCCACGGCTGTCATGTCGGTGGGTTTGCCCTGGGTGTGCAGGCTCAAGGCCGCCCGGTAGATTTCCTGGTGGGCCTGGATGTAGAAAAATTCCGGCTTGAGGAGATGGCTGATGCGACCGATGGCCTCTGGGTCTAGCAAGATGCCGCCCAAGATAGCTTCTTCCGCCGCCACGTTCTGGGGCGGTAACTGGTGGGGCGAAAAACTAAATTCTGACGCCAGGGAACGGTTGGGCGCGTCCGACACCATAGGCGGGCCTGCATCTGCCCCCCATTGTAGCCGACGATGCCGGCGCCGACCCTAGGCGCAGGTCTGCAGGTACTGGTTCACCCGTTCCACCACCGTGTCCACCACGCTCGCCTGTTGCCGCAGTTGGGCGTCCATTTCCGCCTCTAGGGCTTTGACCTGTTCCGGGGGAATTTGTAGCAGGTGGACCAGTTTGGCGTAGGCCGCCTTTTCCTCTTCGTTGATCAGGGGTTCCTCGGGAGTGCGGCGGCTGGCCTGGATCACGGCATAGCCCAGTTGCAACACTAGAAGCTTTTCCGTCTCCGTCTGCAACTTCGGCACTAGCTCCTCCAAGGGGATGTTTTGGGTAACGTAGTCGTGCAACTCCTGGCGCAGGCGGGCCTGCTGGTCGGGGTCCTGGGCAAACAACTGGGAAAACCGGTCTAGGATCAGATGGCATTCCTCAGGGGACAGCTCGCCATCACTCCAGGACATGGCCGCCACCACCCTCAGGAGATTCATCTGCCGCGGAGAAATCGTCGGGGCTTCGCTCATCGCCGTTGCCATCGGGAGAACCTTCCTCAACCTTATCATGTCCCGTTTCCCCGACGTCCGGTTCGTTGCAATTTATTTGCATAGGTCGCCGCGACACCGCCGCCTGCTGCACCCATTCCCAGTCCAGAGGATTCCCAGGGCCTGTGGTTTGCCATTGCCAGAGAGCAGTAAAGGCTCCTGCGCCTTCGCCTCCATGCGGCCATAGCCGGTAGCAGGGAAAGGCCGCTAGATGGGATTGGGCCTCGCTCAACGCCGGAACAGGCACCGGCACCAGATGCGGGTCCTGCCGGAGCAGCCACTGGGCGTTCTCCTCGTTTTCCTCCAAGCTGTAGGTGCAGGTCATGTAAGCCAGATAGCCGCCCGGTTTGAGCAATTGCATCGCCCAGGCGAGAATGCGCCGCTGGCGTTGGCGGTTGAAGCGAATGGTGCGGGGATGAAAACAGCCTGGATTTTTGGCGCCCTTGGCCAGGAGGGATTGCCCAGAGCAGGGAGCGTCCACGATCACCACATCGGCGGTGTGGGCCAGGTGTTGGGCTAGGGTGGCTGGGTCCTGCTGCAGGACGACCCCCGGTATCCGACAGCGCCGCCAGTTGCTCAGCAGGGTCCGCACCCGCTTGCCGATGGGTTCGTTGGCGATCAAAAGCGATGGTTGCAGGTGACGCCAGGCCAAGACGCTCTTGCCCCCCGGTGCGGCGCACAGGTCAATCACGACGGGATGGGGGATCGAGATAGCGCCCAACACCGCCCCGGCAAACACCGACGACATATCCAAGCAGTAGTAGTAGCCCCGGTTGTGCAGGGGATGCCGGCCCGGTTGCAGGTCGGGGCAAACCCGGTCCACCCAGTCCGGTTGCCAGCGCAGCGGTGGGAGCACGGGAAAGGGCAAGACCTCCGGACGGGGCCGACACCAGGCCAGGCCGGTTGCCAACGGTTGGGGCGACAATAACGCCTGGGCAAAACGAGCTTGGGTTTCCGTCTCCTCCGGCCATAGCTGGGCCGCCAACTTGGCCAAAAAGCGCGGAATCGGCGTTGCCAGTACCATCAGGGCGTGGGAGACGGGTCGGGATTCTTCTTAGAAAACCCCCAGACAAACAGCAGCACAATCAGCGTCGTTGTCAGCCACTCCGGCGGCACCCAGGCGGGATGCAGGGCCTTGAGCAGCAAGCGTACCCCCACCAGCAACACCGTGGCGTAGCCCGCGTCCTGCAAATGGGTGTAGATCTCCAGCCAGCGGATAAACAGACCCGCCAAGCACCGCAGGGCAATGATTCCCATGACGCCGCCCAGGAGCACCAACCAGGTTTCCTCCGCCACCGCAATCGCCGTCGTGATGCTGTCTAGGGAAAAGGCTAAATCCGTCAAGGCCAGGGCGGGAATCACTTGCCAGAAGGAGGCCGTGGGGTCTAAGACCAGGGCTGGGTCATTGGCCGTTTCCGCCTGCCCCCGATGGCGCAGGTAATTCCAGACCAGCCAGAGCAAGTACAGGCCCCCCATCACCGAAACAATGGGAAATTGCAACACCCACGTCGCGGTCAGGATCAACACCACCCGCAGGACGAACGCCAGGGCCAGGCCCCAGTTCAAGGCCCGTTGCTCCAGTTTAGGGTCGTGCAGGTTCTGGACAATCGCCGCCAGGGCAATGGCGTTATCCGCCGACAAGACCGCCTCCAGCAGGACCAGAATCCCGACGATAAGCAGGGTCTGGAGGCCGAAGCGCTGGGGGACTTCGATGAGCTGGTCGAGCATGGCGGTCGGGGGCACAGTATTTCATAATGTAACAGATTGGTGCATTCAGCGGGCATTTCCGGCAAAGTAGACAGGGGAGTGCGGTTACGGAGGAAAACCATGGGACTGTCCGACACCCAGGTATTTGTGGCGCTGGTGCTGGCCCTGTTGCCCTTGGTCATGGCGGTGCGGCTGGGTCTGGCGCTGTATAAGTTCTAGGTTCAATGGCCAGCAATGCTCAAGCTCTACGGGGGAACTCGCTCCCGCGCCGCCATTGTGGCTTGGTATTTAGAGGAGCTGCAGGTTCCCTACGATTTTGTGCGGTTGGACATGGCGGCGGGCGCCCACCGGCAACCGGAATACCTGGCGATTCACCCGATGGGCAAGGTTCCGGCTCTGGTGGAGGACCACCTAGTGGTGTGGGAGTCGGGGGCGATCCTGCTCTACCTGGCGGATAAATACGGGCAATTGCCGCTGACGCCCGCTGAACGAGCGCCCCTGTACCAGTGGATTCTCTTTAGCAATTCCACCTTGGTCCAGGCTCTCGCTCAGCCGCCGGAGAAACGGGAGCAGGAACTAACGAGGTTGTTACCGCCCTTGCAGCAAATTCTGAGTGACCAGGACTACATCACCGGCTCCCAGTTCACAGTGGCGGACGTGGCGTTGGCCTCCATCCTGTTTTTTGCTGGGCAGATGTTTGGCCTAGATTTCAGTCCCTATCCAGCTATCGGGGCCTACCTGCAGCGCTGTCAGGCGCGTCCGGCCTGGCAAAAGGTGATGACGGTGACCTAGGCGACCATGCGCAACGACCCTCCCGAACTCCTGGCCAAGCGGCTGTGGTACCAAGGGCGCAAGTTCCGCTACGAGGTGAATCGCCTGCGCTTGCCCAACGGTGTCGAGGGTGAATGGGACTGTGTGCGCCATCCGGGTGGGGCGATGGCTGTGCCGGTGACGCCGGAAGGGCAATTGGTTCTGGTGCATCAGTACCGGTTTACCGCCCAGGGCCGCCTGCTGGAGTTTCCGGCGGGGACGGTGGAAAACGGCGAAGACCCCCTGCAGACCATCCAGCGGGAATTGCAAGAGGAGACGGGGTATTGTGCCCACACCTGGCAAGCCTTGGGGGAGTTCTTCCTGGCTCCGGGTTACTCCGACGAGGTGATCTACGCCTACTTGGCAACCGATTTGGCGCCCTTGGCGCGACAACCGGCACCGGAGGCGGACGAGGACATCCAGGTGGTGTTGTTGACACCGGCGCAACTGGCGGCGGCCATTGACCAAGGCGCAGGCGTAGACGCCAAGACCATCGCCGGGTTTTTCTTGGCGCGCCGTTATTTACAGAAGTTTGAAAACTAGGGGGCAAGGGCGCAAGCCTGATACCCTATAAGTCATGAGCGTCCGAGGTGGGGTTTATGGTGCAAGTCAATGCCGTGTTAATCTTTGCCTTTTGCCTGGCGTTGGTGCTATTCAGCCTCCAGAACATGGAGCCGGTGACGGTGCATCTGGTCGGTTCCTACAGCGTCAACTACCCCTTGGCGGTGGAATTGATCCTGGCGATGGGGGTGGGAGCGGTGCTGGCCTGGCTCTTTGGCGTGTGGAACCAGTTGCAACGGTGGCTGATCGCCCGGCGGGAATTGTGGCGGCGCGACCAAAAAATTGCCTCCCTGGAACGCGATATTGAACAGTACCGGCAACAACTCTCGCTACCCAGTTCGGTGGAAGAGACCGCCCGTTCATGAGTGGTCACGGGCGCAAGCATTCAACCTCTGGCGCAACAGGGGCCCAACGGCTGGCAAGCCACCTCCGGTCTCGCCATACCTCTCACTAGGACAACCGCGTGTGGGTAGGGGAAACCGAAACCTAGTCCCATCTTTTCCAGGTGCCGTGTGCCCTACCAGACCTAAACCGAAGAGCTGGCCCACGCCCAACTGGCCTGGCAACAGTGGGGTAAGGCGGGGTGAACAGCAAAGCCAGCGACGTTGGATTGACCTGCTGACATAGGTGCTCCCTCAGCAGACCCACCTAGTGCAATCCCTGCCGCGGTTGGCGGCCTACATCCAAGCGCAGTCATTGCCCGAGCCGCAGGTACTCGCATCCCTAACCGACCTAACGACTTAGGCGGAGCGACTCCAGCACCACCGGCAGCAACTGCATCAGTGTTACAGGCAACTGGACGCCCCCGACTTTGTCAATAGGCGTACCAGCAGGCCCAGCGCCAGTGGCAACACCTTTGTCAACAACTCGCTCCGGTTTACCAAACAGGTCAACAGACAGTTCCCTTAGCCTGGTCCTGGTTCCAAACCCTATCAGCAGGTTCAGGTCGACCAGTAACACCCTTGTGCACCCTCAATCGCCAATGAAGCTGCCGACCAAACCTTGACCCAGCAACTGCAAGCCTGGGAATACCAGCAGAAGGAGCTGCTAGCGGCCTTGCCGTGAGCGTGGTTGCAGGGTGGTTCCACGTCCCATGGGGCAGTCACTCACCCCCGATGAAGCGCACATCGTTCTTCTCCGGCGAACTCCAGATTCAGGCCAACGACCTGGGCAATGAACTGGATGTGATTCAAACAGGTTTGGTGGGGGTATCCGCTGGCGCTGTTGGGTTCAGGGAAGTAGCGTTGATGACGGGGGCGCGTCGGACTACCCACGTCATTGCCCTGAGTCCGACGCAGGTGGTGGTCTTGGGCTGCCAGGCGATGGCCCACTTGACGCAGCATCACCCCACTATTGCCGCTAAGGTGTTTACTCCATCTGGCCCACTTGATGGCTGAACGCCTGGGTTCGGTGCTGTAATCCCACCGCCTGTGAGAGAAAGGCTAGGTTGTGTTGCATCAACTTGGCAACCAAACCCTCTAAAATCTGGCGCACGACCCCAGGCCCCTGATAGACCCAGCCCGTGTAGATTTGCAATAAACAGGCACCCGCCGTGATCTTTTCCCAGGCATCCGCCGCGCTGAAAATGCCCCCAACGCCAATGATGGGAAGTTGTCCCTGGGTGTGCTGGTAAATGAACTGAATCAGTTGAGTAGAACGGTGGGCCAGCGGACATCCACTGAGTCCCCCGCTTTCGTGGCGATGGCGGCTTTTCAGGGCTGGGCGCGCCGTGGTGGTATTGGTGGCAATCACGCCCGCCAGATGGTAAGTCCGCACGAGTTCCAACAATTCCAGCACCGTCTCCTCCGATAAATCTGGGCTGATTTTGAGCAGCAGGGGTTTTTTCTGGCGGTTTTCCTGTTGCAGCGTCTCCAAAATCGGGGCCAGCAGTGAGCGCGTCTGTAGGTCCCGCAAACCTGGCGTATTGGGGGAACTCACATTGACCACAAAATAGTCGCCCCAGCGTTGCAATTGCTGAAACCCATAGCGATAGTCTTGCCAGGCCAGCTCTAGGGGTGTATCTTTGCCTTTGCCCAAATTGATACCGATGGGAATCGCCGGTTTTTGCCTGGACCATCCCTGTGCCAGTTGTGCCTTGAGGTGGGACACCCCTTGATTGTTAAACCCCATGCGGTTGATGAGGGCTTGATCCGCCGGTAAACGAAACAGGCGCGGACGCGGTTGACCCGCTTGTGCACAGGGCGTCACTGTTCCCAATTCCGCAAACCCAAACCCCAAATCCGCCCACCAATTCAGCCCTAGCCCGTCCTTATCAAAACCGGCTGCCAGGCCCAGGGGGTTGGGAAAGTGATAACCCCAAATCTGCTGATGCAAGGCCAAGTGGTTATAGGTGAATAATCGCCGCACCCCCAACTTCAGCCAGTGGTTTTGGCTAATATTCAACCGATGCAAGGTGTGGAGTAACGTTTGATGCGCCCATTCCGGGTCCAGCGTGAAGAGAAAGGGTCGCACGAGATGGGTATAGAAACTCACCGGTCAGCCATCAGTGACAGGGCGCGTCTATTTTAACCAACCGCCTTAGAAATAAATGGGGTTACCCCCTGCGACCCAAGGGATGACAACCCTATGGGCTATAAATTTAGTAAGGACCTAGCATGGCGGACTGGTTACAGAGATGAAGTATGCGTGGCTAAGTATCGGTTTGGCGCTAGTGGGTTTGGCGATGCCGGTGGGGGCGCAACCCGAGACGCTCCAACGCTTGAAAAATGGTCGGGAATGTGTGAATTGCAATCTCCAGGGCGCCGATTTGCGGGGTTTGAATTTAATTGGGGTGAATCTAACGGGGGCCAACCTGCAAGGGGCGCGTTTCGGTACCGAGGACAAGGATTTGAACCGGACGGCGTTGAGCCGAGCGAATTTGAGCAACGCGAATTTGCAGGGTGCGGATTTACGCAATACCAGTCTTGACAGGGCTAACTTGACCGGTGCGAATTTAACCGGTGCCAACCTAGCGGGCGCGAGTTTGATAGGGGCAAATTTGACCGGGGCCAATCTCCAGGGAGCTAATTTAACTGGAGCAGTACTCGTCAACACTAACTTGAGCAACGCCAATCTCACAGGTGCCCTGATGCCACGGGCGTTTATTGCCGAAGTGATTTACCAGAGCACTCGCTGGGTGGACGGTTCCCTGCGCAATTGAGAAATCGGCACTGTTTCGAGAAAGCTTAGACTAGAATTGTCACCCATTCGTGATGAGGGTTGGGTTATGCGAGGCTGGTCGTGGCTGGTAGCAGTCGGTCTGGTGAGTGTGACGGTTCAAGTGGGAGCGATAGACGCCCGGCCCTCTCGAGCGACAACTGGTCAAACCCAACAGCGCCTTACCTGCGAGTCCATCAATGGGCGCTACAAGACTTGTCCTGTGGACGCGCGGGGCGGTGTGCGCTTGGAACGCCAGTTGAGTAACGCTCGCTGTATCGAAAACCGCACCTGGGGCGTGAACGACCGAGGGATTTGGGTGGACAAGGGCTGCCGCGGCGTGTTCGTGGTCACGGCTGGGCCGGTAACCATGACGTGCCGTTCGGTGAATTTCAAGTACCAGTTTTGCCGAGTGAATACGCAGGGCGGCGTGCGGTTGCAACGCCAGTTGAGCCATAGCCCTTGTGTGCAAGGCCGCACCTGGGGCTACGACGACCAGGGTGTTTGGGTCGACAGGGGATGCGCCGCTGCGTTTTTGATTGGGGCGGGTTCCGGTGACACAGTTTGGCCGCCGGTGGTGGAACAGGTCGTCCGGTGCGAGTCGGTCAACAACCAGCGGGTGGTCTGTCCGGTAGCGACGCACGGGGTAACCGTAACCCTGGAGCAGCAGTTGAGCCGGGCGCCCTGTGTCCAAAACCAGACCTGGGGCGTTGACCGGCAAGGCATCTGGGTAGCCAGTGGTTGCCGGGGCAATTTTCGGATCCGTGGCTTCCCAACGGGTTCGGTCGGCCCATCGGTGGTGTGCCGGTCTTGTCCGGTGGCGACTCGCCAGGAGGTCTTAAAACCAGACCTGGGCTGTTGACGGGCAAGGGATTTCGGTGACCCAAGTCGTTCTGCAATGAGCCGCACCGCCAACCTGGTCGAGATTTTTTCGGCGATTCAAGGCGAAGGGCCTTATGTCGGGGAGCGCCAAATTTTTCTGCGGTTGGGAGGGTGTGACCTGCGTTGTCGGTTCTGTGATAGCGCTCATACCTGGCGACCCGTCGCCCAAGGCCGCGTGGAACAGACGCCAGGGGCGCGGGATTTTGTCACAGTGGCCAATCCGGTAACGGCGGCCCAGGTGTTGACCTGGCTAGAGCGGCAATACCAGGGGGGCACCCATACAGCCATCAGTCTTACAGGTGGGGAGCCGTTGCTGCACGCGGATTTTCTCGCCGAATTGCTCCCCGAATTGACCCGCCAGATTCCCTTGCCCCTGTACCTAGAAACGGGAGGCCATCGGCCCCAGGCGCTGGCCCGGGTGTTGCCTTGGATAAACATTGTGGCGATGGATTACAAACTCCCCAGCGTCAGCGGCGAACGCTATCACGAAGCCCACGCCCAGTTTCTCACCCTAGCGGTACAGGCGGGCGTCGAAGTCTTTGTCAAGATCGTGGTGGACCAGCGCACCCAACCGTCGGAGTTGGTGCAAGCCTTAGAGATGATTCGGGCGATTGACCCTCGGGTGCTGGTGGTGTTGCAACCGGTCACGCCCCGTCCGGCGAGTCCAGCACCCACGCCTGCCCAAGTCCTGGCCTGGCAAGCGTTGGCCCAGACGTATGTCCCGCGCGTGCGGGTGATCCCCCAAACCCATCCGTTGCTTGGGCAGTTATGACTGGATCACGACCGCCTCAATCGTGAGGGTGCGGCCACAGACGGCGGTAATCGCCCAGCGCAAGGGCGTGCCATAGGACTGAAGATGGGCCTGGATCTGGGGAATCAAATCGGTCAGGACGCCGTTCCAATCCAGGGTCGTGGTCACCAGGGTCAGGGTCATGGGTGGAAAAACGGGAGAGCTGTGCGTTAGCCTGATCCTAGCAGTGGTTGAGCGATGAACTATGAGTTCGACCGTGACGTCAACGCCGGTGGTGGTTTCTGAGCTAAATCCAGTGGCCGATTTGCTCCAGGAAACCTGGGCCTTGACGCGACGACTGTTGATTCAACTGCGGCGGCGACCGGCGACGTTGATTGCTGGCGTTCTCCAACCCTTGATGTGGCTGATTTTGTTTGGAGCCCTGTTTCAGAAGGCGCCAGCGGGGTTCTTGGGCGATGGCGTCCACTACGCCCAGTTCTTGAGCGCGGGGATTATTGTGTTTACGGCCTTTTCGGGGGCGTTGAACGCGGGTTTGCCGGTCATGTTTGACCGGGAATTCGGCTTTTTGAACCGCTTTTTGGTAGCTCCCCTGGTCTCGCGGTTTTCCATCATTTTGGCTTCGACGCTTTTTATCACGCTCCTGAGCTTGGTCCAGGCGGTGGCGGTGATGCTCACCAGCTATTTACTGGGTGGGGGCTTGCCCGACCTGCGGGGATGGCTCCTGGTGGTGGGCGTCATTTTGCTCTTGGTCCTGGGGATGACGGCCCTGAGTCTGGGGTTGACCTTCGCCCTGCCCAGTCACGTGGAGCTGCTGGCGGTGATTTTTGTGATGAATTTGCCCCTGTTGTTTGCCAGCACGGCGTTGGCCCCCTTGAGCTTTATGCCCCGTTGGCTGCAGGTGATAGCCAGCCTGAATCCCCTGAGTTACGCCATTGAGCCGATTCGCCACGTGTACCTGCAACCAGACTGGCACTGGTCGGATGGGGTTCTTTGGGCGCCCTGGGGTACGGTGACGTTGGGCATGGCAATGGGGGTATTGGTACTGTTTGACGCCCTGGCTATAGCCAGCGTGTGGCGGTTACTGCAACGGAAATTGAGCTAGGGACTGCCGAGGGGAGCTGGGACTGGCGTTGACCACCACCGACCACCGCCGACCCAATCGCTGCACCCACCAGTGCCCCTAGGGTCACCAATCCCAACCACAGCAAAAAGTTCGGCGCTGGTCCCTGGCGACTCACCTGGTCGAGCTTGGCCTCCAATGCTCTGACCTGGTCCAGCACGGCGTCGGTGCGGGGTAGGTTGGCAATCCCCTGGTTCAAACTCTGCAGGCTGCTGACCAGTTGGTTGAGGGTGTCTTGGGAGAGTTGCAGGGTTTGCAGTTGGGCGTGGAGCGCGTTCATCTGGGTCTGTAACGTCTGGATTTGCTGGTGCAATGGCTCCAGGGAAAAATGCTGTTCCAGTCGGGTGAGGGCTGCTGTCATTTCCTGCAGGTGGGGCGACAGGGTATCGGCGGGAGGACGGTGATACAACTCCTGCAGCCGCCCCTCTAGGGTTTGCAGTTGGGCCAAAAGTGGGTTCAGGTCTGGAGCCGCCGGCAACTCCGCCACCCAAGCCGGCTTTTGTTGTAACTGCTGCGCCAGTTCCGCCAGTCGGGTTTCCAGGCGTTGCCAGTGGTCGGCGGGCACCTGCTCTGTGACAGCAATCCCCACGTGCTCCGGCGCAGCGGCAATCATCGGCAAGACCGCGTTAATCCGTTCTTCCAGTTGCTCCTTCGTAAACTGTTTGGCCAAAAAGTCAAATCCGACAAAGGGATAACCAAACTTGCTCACCACCTCGTCGTAGCTGCTGGAGATGATGATCACCGGCGTATTGGCAAATTTGGGGTTGGCACGCAGGGCCTGGTACACGTCATAGCCGTTCATCCCCGGCATGATAAAGTCCAGCAGGATGACATCGGGGTTCACCTCTTCAGCTTTCGCCAGACCAGTAGGGCCGTCCTTGGCTTCGTACACCTCAAACCGGTCACCGGACAATTGCTCGACCAGTGACTTGCGGATCAAGAAGCTGTCATCAATCACCAAGATTTTATACTTCGTCATGCGGACTTCCCCCAAACAACCCCTGGTTTAGTTGTACCAGAGATTTTGGGTTTCCAGCGTTATCCCCACCACAGCGGCGCACGGGAATCCCCCGCTGGTGCAGATATTCCTTAATTTCGGCGATGGTCAATTCCCCGTAGTGCAACACGGAAGCCAACAGGGCGGCAGCAGCCTGGCCCTGGGTCAGGACCTCGGCAATGTGCTGGCAACAGCCTGCGCCCCCTGAAGCGATCACCGGTACGTTGACCCGCTGGGCAATTGTTTGGGTCAAGCGCAGGTCATAGCCCGCTTTGGTGCCGTCGGCGTCCATGCTGGTGACCAGAAGTTCTCCCGCGCCACGGCGCACGACCTCCTCCGCCCAGGCAATGGCGTCTTTTCCCGTATCTTCCCGACCGCCGCGTATCCACACCGTCCAGCGATTTCCCACCCAGCGGGCGTCAATGGCGATGACAATGCACTGGCGGCCAAAGCGTTCACTCGCCTGGTTGATCAAATCGGGGTTGCGCACCGCCGCCGAATTCAAACTCACCTTGTCGGCGCCCGCCCGTAGAATTGCCTTAATCGTTTCCAAATCGCCGATGCCGCCCCCCACCGTCAGCGGGATAAACACCTGGCTGGCGGTGCGTTCGATGACCTCAAACAGCACACGGCGACCTTCGTGGGTGGCGCTGATATCCAGAAACACCAGTTCATCGGCGCCAGCTTGGTCGTAAGCTTGGGCCAAGGCCACTGGGTCGCCCGCATCCCGCAGGTTGACAAAGTTCACCCCTTTGACGACGCGCCCGGCGTGGACGTCCAGGCAGGGGATAATGCGTTTAGCCAGCATAGAGACCACTATAGCAGGGGCTACAATATAACAAAGATTGCCTGCGGACGTGGCGGAATTGGTAGACGCGCTGGATTTAGGTTCCAGTCCGAATGGGTCAGAGTTCGAGTCTCTGCGTCCGCATGGAGCGTTTAATGGTTGGGCGGACGGATCAGACTCATCAATATTGCTAAACCGCTTCAGCTTTCGCTGAGAAAAAACCAAAGGCGGGGCTGTGCCCTGCAACCCAAGTAATAAATCGGCTAGGGTTTGCCAAAGAGATAGAGAGATCGCGGAGCTGCGCCCTGCAACTCAAGCGATGACAACTATAGATGACTCAGCCATTGCTTGCCAGAGACCATTGCAAACTAAGGACGGGGCTATGTCCTGCGCTCCCAGCAATAGCAAGCTAGAAGATTTGGCCAGCATGTGACCACTAGCGCTACCCAGGGTATTTTTTTAGTTTAATTTATCAACGCAGACCAAGGATTTTTCCCACTAAGGCATTACCCGCACTTTAACCTTGGCTTAATGTCCAGATCTCTGCAAATTTTTAGATTTTCTTTGCGCCTGCCCTCCTGTCATTTCAAAAACCCTGTGTTAATTTGACAGTGGATTTGCCTGCCCTAGGTGAAGGATGCAACTGCTAAAACCCCTGCAACACCACACCAAAATCGTGGTGACGATTGGCCCAGCTAGCAATTCCCCCGAGATGATCCGTAAATTACTCAAAGCGGGGATGAACGTGGCCCGATTAAATTTCTCGCACGGCAAGTACGAAGACCACGCGCGCTGTATCGAAAACCTACGGGCGGCGGCGGCGGAGTTGGATTTGCCCCTGATGTTGCTCCAGGATTTGCAAGGCCCAAAGATCCGGGTGGGCGACTTGCCGCCAGAAGGTCTGACCTTGACAGAAGGGATGGCCTTGACCCTGGTGCCCCTTGGTCAGGAGGATGGCCAGCCCAACACGGTCCCAATTGATTATCCCTACATCGCCGAAGAGGCAATGCCCGGTACGCCGGTGCTTCTGGATGACGGCCTGCTGGAGTTGCGGGTGGAACAGGTGCAGGGCCAGCGGGTGGCCTGTCGAGTGGTTAAAGGAGGACAACTCAGAAGCCGCAAGGGGGTCAATTTCCCAACCCTTGACCTGCGACTCCCGGCGATGACGGAAAAGGACAAGCAGGATTTAGAATTTGGCCTGGCTCATGGGGTGGACCTGATTTCCCTGAGCTTTGTGCGGCGACCGGAGGACGTGCAGGAACTCAAGCACCTGTTGCGCCAAAAGGGAGCCAAGGTGCCGGTGCTGGCCAAGATTGAAAAGCCCCAGGCGGTGGAGAACATCGAAGCCATCATTGCCGAATCCGACGCAATCATGGTGGCGCGGGGGGATTTAGGCGTGGAAATGAGTCCCGAAAAGGTGCCCCTGATTCAAAAACGCATCATCCACCTGTGCAACCAGCGGGGGGTGCCGGTGATTACCGCCACGCAAATGCTCGAGAGCATGATCCACAACCCGCGTCCCACCCGCGCCGAAGCCAGCGATGTGGCCAACGCCATTATTGACGGCACCGATGCAGTGATGCTGTCGGGAGAGTCCGCCGTCGGCCAGTACCCGGTAGAGGCGGTGCAAATGCTGGCCCGGATTGCGATGGAAGTGGAACCGGCCACCCGCTTTGCCAATTACCCAGCCAACCAGAGCGAGGACGTGGACGCCATCACCGAGGCGATGCACGCGATTGAGGACACCCTTGACCTGCGCTGCATTGTGGTGTTTACCAATTCGGGACGCACCGCGCGGTTGGCCTCCGCCGAACGGCCTCGCAAACCCATCGTCGCCTATACCCCCCACAAGCACATTTACAACCAGCTCAGCCTCTACTGGGGCGTCCGCCCGATCCTGACCCGCTGGTTTACCGACAATGTGATGGACGTGTTGCGGGAGATGGAATTGGACCTGCTACAGCGCCAGTACGTCCTTCCTGGCGACAAGGTGCTGGTGATGGCGGGGATTCCCTTTGGCCAGGCCCAAACCACCAATTTCCTCAAGATTCATACGATTGGGGGCTAAAGCAGCGGCAGACCCGCCTCCTGGGCGAATTGACGGCGAGTGGTGGGATAGTCCACGACAAGACCCTCGCCAGCAATGGGGGGTGCCGGTTGCCCTTCGATTTGCAGGTAAATCGGCGCTTGGGGGTTCAAACTGCTGGCGGTGTAAATCACCTGGGCCACGCGATAAATGACCGAGTAACTGCCCCCGCCGCTGGTAAATTCCCGCGACAGGTTCACCACCACGCCCCCGTCTTTGATTTCCAAACCTAACAGCCGCGTGCCAGGGGGAATCGCACTGACTTTATCGCCGGGAGGCGTGCTTAGCAGCAGGTTCAGGGCTTGACGCAACGCCGCTGCAGGGTCGTGTTTGGGGGCGTTGGGCAACGGTTCACTCACCAGCATTTCTTGCCCCTGCTGCACCTTGAGCCAGTACAGGCGGGGTTGCTCAGCCGTCACCACAAACGTTTTTTCAACAGGGCGACGGGCCTGCTGGAACCACCACAGACTCCCGCCGCCGACCAGGACCGAAATCGCTAGGACCCATCCCCACCAGCGCCGGTTTTTCCCCATCGGTGCAGAGCGCATCATGGCTAACTCCCTTTTTTTTCATTGTGCCCTAACCGGCGGTTACGACGTTTTCCAAGCGCCCCACGTGTCCCTTACAATAGCCCCAGAGCGCAGGCGAGTGGGCATGAGCGAACGCATTCCGGTGATTGTCACGGGTGCCGCCGGTCGCATGGGGCGGCAAGTAGTGCAGGCGGTGGCCGCCAGTCCCGACATGGTCCTGATGGGGGCAGTGGACCACCAGCGGGTGGGCGAAGACGCCGGTATCGTCGCTGGCATTGGGGAGTTGGAAGTGCCCATTACGTCCGATTTACAGTCCTTGTGCGCGCTGGTAGCTCAGGAAAAACAGCCCGGCGTCATGGTGGATTTCACCCATCCCCGCAGCGTCTACGACAACGTGCGGGCGGCAATTGCCTACGGCGTCTATCCGGTGGTGGGCACGACGGGGATGAGCACTGAACAAATTGAAGACTTGGCGGAATTTTGCGACAAAGCCAGCATCGGGTGCATCATTGCCCCCAACTTTTCCATCGGCATGGTGCTGTTGCAGCAGGCAGCGGTTCAGGCCTCCCGTTACTTTGAACACGTGGAAATCATCGAACTGCACCACAACCAGAAAGCCGACGCGCCCAGTGGCACAGCGCTTAAGACGGCGGAGATGCTGGCGGAAATGGGCAAAACCTACAATCCTTCCCAGGTTGAGGAAACGGAAACGCTGGCGGGTGTGCGGGGGGGTCTCGGGCCAGAACATATCCGCATCCACAGCGTGCGCTTACCTGGCTTACTGGCGCATCAGGAAGTGATTTTCGGAGCGCCCGGCGAAATCTATACCCTGCGCCACGACGTTACCGACCGCCGCTGTTACATGCCCGGCGTGCTGCTTGCTATTCGCAAAGTGCGCCAGTTAAAACAGCTCGTGTACGGACTCGAAAAAATCTTGGATTAGTTATGCAGGAGATTGAGCATTTGCGGCAACGTTACATCAATTGCCGGCAGCGGACGCTGGCTCTGATTGCACCCCTCACTGATGAACAACTCACCCAACAAGTTCACCCCGAATTTAGTCCTATCGGTTGGCATCTAGGTCACATTGCCTACACCGAGGCCTTGTGGCTCTTGGGTGAGCCGTTGCCCTACCCCGAACTCGCGCCCATTTTTCGGGTTGATGGCTATGCCAAAGCGGAGCGCAGTCGGGTCTTGCCTCCTAGGGACGTGCTGATGACTTATGTCCAAACCATTCGGGAAAAAGTGTTAGCTACCTTACCCACTATCACAGCCGAAAACGCACGCCTATGGCACTGGGTCATCC
This sequence comes from Gloeomargarita sp. SKYB120, assembly GCA_025062155.1. Taxonomy (NCBI): domain Bacteria; kingdom Bacillati; phylum Cyanobacteriota; class Cyanophyceae; order Gloeomargaritales; family Gloeomargaritaceae; genus Gloeomargarita; species Gloeomargarita sp. SKYB120. The sequence continues at coordinate 20,573 of JANXAM010000001.1, forward strand.
AGCACGAAATGCAGCATCAAGAAACCATCACGCTGCTTCGCGTCCTGCAAGGAAATCTCACTCCTGAATTGCCAAGGATTGCTGCGCCCCATCCCTGTTTACGAATTTCTGCAGGTTGGATGACTGTGGGTAGTGAAACAATAGACGCCCTTGATAACGAGCGCCCCTGTCATTCCCGCCATATTCAGACGTTTACAATCAGTAGTCGTCCCGTGACCCAGCAAGAGTTTCAGGAGTTTATTGAGGCGGGCGGTTATCAGGACAAACGCTGGTGGTCTGATGCCGGTTGGGCCTGGCTACAGCAGGAGCAAATCACGCAACCTTTGTACTGGCAAGCCGACTCGCCCTATCAACCCGTCTGCGGTCTCAGTTACTATGAAGCCGAAGCCTACTGCCGCTTTATTGGCAAGCGATTGCCGACCGAATGGGAGTGGGAAGCGGCTGCGCAACAGGGATTACCTTCGCAAGGGTTGGTGTGGGAATGGACTTGTTCGCTGTTTGCCCCCTACCCCGGCTTTTGTCCCTATCCCTATACCGGCTATTCCGCCGCCTATTTCGATGGTCAACATTACGTTTTGCGGGGGGGCAGTTGGGCGACGCATCCCTACCTCAAACGCACCAGCTTTCGCAACTGGTATCTCCCCCACGTGCGGCAAATTTTTGCCGGTCTTCGCTGGGCTGACTAGTCCTGTAGTTGCAGATGCGGCAAATTCCAAAAAGCCCCGCTCAGCGCCGAAAACTCAATACCCTTCACCCGATTCCGAATCGCCTCCAAATCCAAATTATTCACCAGATAAATAAACGGCAACTCCTCTTGAACCAGCTTTTGAAACTCGGCATAGATGGCCTTGCGTTTCTGCTCATCCATTTCTTGCGAACCCCGTACCATCAGCTCATCAATTTTCAGTTCCCAAGGCGTGGGTGACCAATTTTTCAGCGGTGGCTGTCCTGGCAGCGGCCCCTGGTTAAACGTATGCAAACTCCCTCGGCTGTACCAGATATTAAAACCACTGTGGGGGTCAATCCCACCACCGCCAAATCCCCCTAAATAACACTCCCAATCTCGCGTTTTATTCAGCCGTTCCACGTAGGAGTTAAAACTCATGGTTTGGATGTCCACCTGCATCCCCAATTGGGCTAAATCCTGCTTAATTTGAGCGGCCATCGCTGGACGAATGCGGCGTTCGATATTGGTGAGCAACGTAAAACGCACAACATTGCCCTGGTCATCCCGCAACCGGCCCTGTTCATCCCACGAAAAACCCGCCGCTTTGAGCAGTTCCCTGGCTTTCTTAGGGTTGTACTCATAGACCTTGACATTGGGGTCATAGTAGGGGCTGGCCGGATGGATGGGAGAGTTTTGCAACACCCCTAGCCCCCGAAAAATTGTGTTTTTCATGCGCTCCCGGTTGATCCCATAGGCCACCGCTTGCCGGAAGTTGCGGTTATGAAACCAGCGGGATTTCACAGGGTCCACCAGCGGCACCCCTTGGGCATTCTGGGCGCGGTTGAGATTAAAAGCAATAAACGTGCTCAAGGTTTCCGGCCCCGCATTATAGACCGTAAAATTGCGGCGCTTGGCTTCTTTTTTGAGGAGCTGAAAGGCCTCGGGAGCAACTTCTACCGCGTCTAACTCTTGGGACATAAACCGCAGGAGTTGCGTGTCTGTAGATTCAATAATTTGCCAGACAACTCGCTCAATGTAGGGCAAGGGTTTTCCCTGAGCGTCTTTTTGCCAGTAGTAGGGATTGCGGCGAAAAACCACCCGTTGCCCCGGGGTAAATCGCTCCATGACATAGGGGCCATTCCCCACAATTTGCTGCACCGGCGTATCAATCCCCCACATGGATAAAAACCGTGGGTTGCCCTGGGCATCCAGCGTTTGAATACCAGGACGGAGTACATGGGCGGGGAGAATGGCAATCCCCCCCACAAACCGCAGAAAAGGGGCAAAGGGTTCAGGAATGCGAAATTCGACCTGGCGTTGATTCAAGGCCCTCACCTCGGGAAACGCTCGACTTTGTCCAATCCGCAAAATGTCTTGAATTCCCGAAGGAATCTTGGGATTGAAATACACATCCCGAAACGAAAACACTACATCCTCAGCCGTCAAGGGGTGACCATCCGACCACCGCAAATTGTCCCGCAGCGTAAAAACAATGCGTTTTTTATCGGGACTGATTTCCCAGGATTCGGCGAGGCCAGGTTCCAACTCCAGCGTTACCCCATTGGTCTGCAACAACCCCTCGTAAATAAATCCAAACACACTGTAAAACGACGTGTTCAAGGGATAGTTAAACGTGGCGGGACCGGCGGGGGTTGCTAACACCAGTTGGGGAACACGGGCAATGGGTTGACGCAAACTGCAACCCACAAGCGTCATTGTCACCAAAAGGACCCCTAGCGCAATGCCAACGCCTTGGCGGACGCGAAAAATAGCCATCTAGTTGTGCAGGAACGCCTACGGTTGTGGGGCAATCATAGCATGGACGTTACGCCTCGTGTCGAATGCCTAGTCCGAGCCGCCGATTTTATAATGACGGGCGAAGCGCTGCTGCTTGGGAGGCAAGGGGGCCAGCGTAGATGTCAAAGGCAAATTATTACCATGTGCTAGGCGTGTCCTCCACAGCCACACCAGCAGAAATCCGAGCCGCCTACACCGCTCTCTGTAAAGAATTGCACCCTGATAAATTAGTAGGTTTAAGCCCAAACTTGCGCAAATCGGCGGAAGAACGCCTGAAGTTAGTGAATGAAGCCTATGAAACCCTAGGCGATGAGGAGCTACGGGCCGCCTATGACCGGAAAAGAGCCAGGAGTTATCGAGGCCCCACCTTCGATGAATGGCTGAACGAATTGCAATCATCGGTTCCGTTGGCGCTGGGCGTTCAGCGATTGACCCAACAGGAGGAAAAACTCTGGCAAAACTTTATCAAAGACTTGCACAGGCTACGTGAGCGCTATGGCATCCCCGAAAGTCCTGACCCAATTGAAATCGTCTTTCCCGACGACTTGACCACGAGAATAGGCCGCATCGTTGCCCTGATTGTGGGAGCAATCGCAACGGTCACTCTATCGGCCCTGTTGTTTGGGCTGCTTGTCCATGTCATTCATCTGTTTATCTATGGAATACGCTCACCGGTCTTCCTGGCGTTAATGGGACTGGGATTGACGCTCTTTTTGCCCCCGATTTACATTGCGGTCATTGTGATGACCGAAGCGAGCTTTTCTCAACACCAGAAGACAGAACTCATCTTCTCTCCAACCCTACGCGGCTACCGGCAACAAGCAGATGCGTTGATTGCCCATTTTCAACCCTGCAAACTTTGGGGTTGTCTTTATCCAAGGGCCTACGTGCGAGCCGTTGCGGCAGCCCGTCGTCGGTTTGTAGGCCATTGCCAGGACCTCCTGAGTAGAAGACAAGCCAAGGTCCATCTTTTCAAAGCCCTTGATCCCACAGGTTTCACCCTGGATTTTGTCTCTCATCTATCGGTTGCGGAACAACTTTTACTTATCATCGCGCTCCGGCAAAAACAGCAGGAAATTCGCTGGAAGCACTGGCGTAAACGGCTGGATGACCTGCTGGCTAAATCCGTTGTCTTTACCACGATTCTTATCCTTCTGGTTCCATTCTCCATGGCCTGGGTGACTGTCCCAAATCCGTTGCGGTCCTCGGGAAACGTTTTTGCCAATTCCATTTGGCGTTCCATGGCGCTCGATCGGCAGTTACCTATGTTTGATGTCCTGCTGGCTGGTGTGCTGGCATTGCCGTCTCAACTCCTGTTTTCGGGACAAGCGGTACTCTATACGGACCCAGTACAGGGTTATCGGTTGCAGGTGCCGGTGGAATTTCAACCGGTGGCGCCGGGGTCTTGGCTCGGCCCGCGTTTACCCACACGGAACCGATGGTCAATGCCGCCGCCGCTTTTCACGTGCATCTCAAGAAATATGGAGACGACCCCCTGTTTACCAATGTCGCGCCCGTCCCAGTGCAGGGGGTCTGGCATTTCGGGCTGAAGAGACTGTCCGACCAGGCAAAGCACCGGAGGATTTGCACCGCTGGTTCTTGTTCGTTTACGCCCATGAGCGGTTTACACGGTGGGCCTGAGTGGGCCGTTGCGGGCGTTTCAACAGGGTGTTTTATCCCCCGTTTTCACCAGCGTTATCTCCTCCCTAGTCCAAAAACCCCATGAGCTGGTCGTTATCCGCTGGTGGATGGGGCGCGACCGGGCGGCGCTGGACCTGAGTGAGAAAAAAGCGCAGAGCGATGGCCACGACTTCGGTTTCGCTCACGCGCCACTGTTGTTGAAGCGCCTGGAGCTGGGGGCGCAAGTCTTCGGGAATCGCGTAACGAACCGACTCTGCCGGTAAGGCCGGTTCTGCCGCCGTGGGCCGCCGTTGCAGGGGATTGTTGTCGGGTGTGAGACGAGGACGCGGTTTCACCGGGGAACCTGCTGCTGGATATACGTTACCAATTCTCGCAGAGGGGTGAGCAGGCGGGGGTCGTTGGTGTAACGGTGAATCGGCTCACCGGCTAGGTTGGACTCGGGAAACTTCACGGATTTGGGCAAGGGGGGAAACACATGAAAGTCGGGCTGGTTTTTTAGAGCGTTGAGCACATCCTGGGTCATGATGGTGTGCAGCTCAGCCATCGTGGGCAACACCCCCAGGATTTTGAGCTTGGGATTGAGGCGCTGCTGCACGTGTTGCACGGTTTCCAGCAGGGCGGTCAACCCCTTCAGGGCAAAAAACTGGCACTGCACGGGGATCAGCACGTAATCGGCGGCGGCCAGGGCGTTGATGGTGAGCAGGCCGCGACTGGGAGGACAGTCTATGAGAACGTAGCGAAATTGCCCGCGCAGGTCAGCTAGACGGTCGCGCAGGGTGTAAAAGGCACCGCTTTTTTGCAACAACTCCATTTCGGCGCGGGTGAGATGGGCATCGGCTGGGATGAGATAAATGCCGCTAGCGGTTTTTTGAATGACGTGGCTGGCTGGCACCTGACCGGTTAGCCAGTGATAGGCGCCTGGGGATTGCGCCGCTAGTTCCACCCCCAAACCCGTCGTCAGGTTGCCCTGAGGGTCGAGGTCAATCAGCAAACAGGGGTCCGATTCCGCCAGTAGCCCCCCAAGCGCTAAAGTAGAGGTGGTTTTGCCGACGCCTCCTTTGTGATTGGCAATGGCCAGGAACATGGCGGTCGTTGAGCAGTCATGATCTCAGTGTAGTGCGCCAAGGGGCGATGCGTTTGCCGACCAAGACCGTTACAGTGGGAAATACGAGGGTTTCAGCAGGGAGAGCGATGACTGAACCCAACCGCGCGCGGGTGCTGCTGGTCTGTGGGGATGCGGAAGTCCGTCAACGTCTCAGCGCTGAGCTGTTCGAGGCGGGCTACCCCTGTCAAGCCCTGGCTGAGCCGGCGGCGGTGCCAGCCTATTTGACCCAGCAACCGGCCTGTTTACTCATCGTGGAAGCCAGTCCGGCGGGGCTTGCCCTGTGCCGCCAGGTGAGCCAGAGCCACCCCCAGTTGCCCATCCTGCTCTTGACGGCAGGAGATAGCTTGGAGGAACGGATTGCCTGTTTGGAGTCGGGGGCGTGGGACTACCTGAGCGCGCCCTATCCCCGCAAGGAGCTGCTGCGCTGGTTGAATCTTTACGTGCAACCCCAGACAGGACCCACGGAAGTCCTGACGTTTGCCGACTTGACCCTGGACTTGAACACGCGAGTCGCCCTGCGCAAGCAACGGCAAATCCAACTGACGATGAAGGAATTTGACCTGCTCAAATTTCTCATGCAAAATCCGGGGCGGGTGTTGACGCGGGAAGAAATCATGGAGCAAGTGTGGGGCTATCAGTCGGTGCATGAGTCGAACGTGATCGAGGTCTATGTCCGTTACCTGCGCCTGAAGCTCGACCAGCCAGGGGAAAAACACCTGATTCAAACGGTGCGGGGTGTTGGGTATGTTCTCCGGGAACCTTAGACGCTACCTAGGGGGCGCTGTCCTAGCGGTGGTGCTCACAGGGACAACGGCCATCGCCGAAAAGCCCCAGTATCTGCCGGTGCGCGCCCAGTTCCAACACAACGGGCAACGGGTGCTCCTGGAGGTGGCCTGGACGCCGGAGCAACAGGCGCTAGGCCTGATGTACCGTGAACGCCTGGTGCCTGACCGGGGAATGCTGTTTCCCTTCTACCCGCCCCGTCCGGTGCAGTTCTGGATGAAAAATATGCGGGCGCCGATTGACATGGTGTTTCTGCGCGAGAACCGGGTGATTGCCATTTACCCCAACGTGCCGCCCTGTCCTCGCGACCCTTGCCCGACCTACGGCCCCGATGACCTAGTGGATGCGGTGATTGAACTGGCGCCGGGACGCGCCCAGCAGTTGGGTCTGAGGGTGGGTGATACCCTCATCGTGCGGCTGATTCGGCCCAGCGGCGTGCCCAAGCGAGAATAGCCTGTCCCTTCTCGGGCGTGGGGGATTCGCAGTACAGGCGCAGGAGCGGTTCCGTACCGCTCAAGCGAACGAGTAACCAGCTCTGGTCGGCCAGGTAAAATTTGTAGCCGTCGCCGCTCCAGGTTTTTACCACATCCGTATCAGCAATCTGGGTAGGGGGGTGTTCAGCCAACTGTTGCAACAGGCGCTCCTTCACCGCCGTATCCGCCAACGGCACGTCGATCCGGTCATAGACGCTGTAAAAGCCGGTCTTCTCCTGCAATTGGCGATATAGGACTTCGAGAGGTTTCTGGGTTAGGGCTACCGCCTCCAGCAGGTACAACGCTGACAGCAGGGCATCCCGTTCCGGCAAGTAGTGGCCGTAGCCGATGCCGCCTGACTCTTCACCCCCTAGGAGCACACCGCCCTTGAGCATTTCCTGGGCAATGTACTTAAAACCGATGGGGGTTTCCACCACCGGCAAACCGTAGTAGGCCGCCGTCTTGGCGATCAACTCCGAGCCGCTGATGGTTTTTACCACCGTACCTTGCAGTCGCCGCCGTTCGGCCAAATGCTCAATCAGGATGGGAATCAGCACCTGGGGCGAGAGAAATTGCCCTTGACCGTCCATCGCTGCAATCCGGTCCCCATCCCCGTCAAACACCAAGCCCACTTGGGGGCCGTGGTGTCGCTGCAAGGTGGTGCGCAACTCCTCCAGGTAAGGAGGCAGCGGTTCCGGCGGATGACCACCGAACAACACATCCCGTTGGGTGCGGATTTCCTGCACCGCGTTCCCCAAAATGCGTGTCAATCCCCCCGACGCTGCTCCGTGCATTGGGTCCACCCACACCTGCCAGTGCTGCAAGCCAGCGCGAATTTGCGCCACATCCACTTGCTGCTGGAGCGCCTGCACGTAATCCGGCCAGGGGTCAAACACGGTCACCGCTCCACTAGGGCGCTGAGGCAATGGTTGCGTCAAGTGGGCTTCGATGCGCTGCGTCATATCCGGCGGGATGGACCCCCCAAAGGCCCCTTTGACCTTCAAGCCGTTGTAGATGGCTGGGTTGTGACTGGCTGTGATCACCAGCGCCCCCATGGCCCTGTAATGTCGGACGCCGTAGCTAAAGGCGGGTGTGGAGGCCGCTTGGGTTGCCAATAGCACCTGATAGCCCGCAGCGGCAACGGCCTGGGCGGCAGTTTGCGCAAACTCCTCTGACAAAAAACGCCGGTCATAGCCAACCAGCAGGGGCGCTTCAGGACAGGCCTCTGCCAGAACTTCAGCGGCGGCCACCGCCACCTGGGCCACCCGGTCGAAGGTGAACTCCTTAGCGATCACCCCCCGCCAACCGTCCGTGCCAAAGCGAATCGCCCCCATGCCTTAGCTCCTGTGCACCCGTCCCCTTATTGTAACCGCTGGTTCTGGAGCAACACATCACCTGCAAAGCGGTACACCAGGCGGAAATTGGGAAGCAGTCGCAGGATGTGCGCGAGATTAATTTGGCCTTCGTACAGTTCCACGTTCGAGTATTCTGTGTAGAAATAGCGGGTTTTCTCCAAGGTCTGTTTGCCGCCCTGGATCAAATCAACTTCCGCTCCCTGGACATCAGCCCAGATGAAATCAATCTGGGTAATTGAGTGTGCCTGGCACCAGGTATCTAGGCGCTGGGTGGGGACAGTGATTGTTTTTTCAAAAACAATCCAAGGGAACCGTTCGAGATGCCGTTTGGGCCGGCGGATGGAACCCGAATCGTACCAGCTACGAGCTATCGCCGCGTCTGGGTGGGTATCGCTCATAAAAAACGGAATTTCCCCATCCTGGTTGGAAATCGCGATGGGATAGAGTTGCACCCGTGGGTCGTTCCCTAGGCGCTGTTGAAAATCAGCAATGGCGCGGGGGTCCGGTTCAAAACAGTAGATTTTTGCCCGTGGAAAACACTCCAGAAACTGCACGGTGTGTTCCCCGTTATTACAGCCGATTTCTAGGATCACGGGGTTGTCTTTTCCAAGAAGTTGCACCAGTTCCTGCACATCCAAACCACCGGGGGTAATGGGTGTGAATTCGGGCCTGAAGTAACTGAGTGCCTGTTGAAGGCGCCGCTTGAGGGGTCGCCGGAGTGAAGCCGGAATCAAGGGCTTGAGGGCGGCTTTCAAGGTTGAAATCATAGCGAATGAGCTATGCGATTGCTCTAGATGCATTGTATAAAAATCCTATTTGAGAGCCGAATGGCCTAGGAATGATCCAAAAACCCTTTTTCTATAGCTATAGCTGAGCACAGAATGCTTGACATGGGTAGAAACTGGAACCCCAGATGATTCTGCATTAGTTGCCTCTCAAAGGCGACAACCTAAACCCAAGGGTCGCAGGGCGTAGCCCCGTTCTGGTTTTTTTCGGTTGTCTCCTAGACAAACTAAAGTGGTCTAGCTATGATTGGACGCTAGGGCTGATGAAGGGGTTCTATCGGAACTTGCAACAAGCCCCCATCAAGGCCGAAGCATGGCGTCAAGTTCAGATTGCCCTGTTGCGGGGTTTGCAAGGGGGTGTGCCGGTGCCGCTAGTGATTGCTCAATAGGAGAACCAGCTCCTCAATCATCCCCACGACTGGGCGGGGTTTACGCTCGTGGGTAGCCCCTGGTAATCACGCTTCAGGAACCATCAAATTTTGCTCGCCATTGCCGGGGTGTGTAGGATGAGGTCAGCCCTAACCAGCGTAGGAGCGGCGCTAATAAGCCCTTGCCATTGCAGGGCACAACGATGGTTTCCGACTCTGGATAAAACAAATCCGGCGATAAACCATTGTCCACCCAGACCCGTTTCAGTTCCGCAAATTCGGACGCTGTTAAATTCAGCACCCAACACCCCGTATCATCGGCATGACAAATCAGTGATGGGTTCATCATCAAGGATTATAGCTAAAAACATTTAGTCTGACGTAGAATAAGGCTGATAGGTTACGGAGTGATGTCTAAGCCTTACAGCACAGACCTGCGCTAGAGAGCTATTGAAGCGGTCTTGGGGGGTGCAACACTCGTCGAAGTGAGATATCGCACGTTACAACGTTGGCTCAAACAATGGTCTGAAACCAGTGATTGCGCACCGAAGACCGGTTACCAAAAGGGGCATAGTCATAAGATTAAAGACTCGGATGAATTTCGCAAGTTCGTCGATGCGAACCCCAGTTTGACCCAAAAGGAAATGGCAGCTAGTATGACGATTTGTAGGGCGCTTAAAAGACGAGCAAGAGCGGCAAGCATATCTCGAGAAAATGAAGGATGTGAAGTCGGAAGAAGTTGTTTATATAGACCAATCCGGCATTGACCAGCGAGCAGTTTATGAGCATGGCTGGGGTAATTATGGCAAGAAGGCGGGTGGGATATGATGGGTGGTGATTATCTCGGGAGATTCATCAAGCCATTAACCTGGATAGGGAGCTGCAATTTACAGGTCGTTTTAACTTGGTTGCGTGAGTGGTTACTACCGGCGATTGGTCCTGGTAAAAAGATGGTGATGGACAATGCCAGTTTTCACCGGTCGGCGGCGGTTAGGTAAGTGGTGGAAGCGGCTGGGTGTGAGCTGATATATTTGCCTAGATATTTGCCAGATTTGAACCCGATTGATTGAGCAAAAGGTGCGTAAGTTACAGGTGAGTTCAATCGAAAATCTGCAATCCTTGGTCAATGAAACTATCCGTAGCTTATGTCAAGTTTTGTGATTTTAGCTATAGCCATATGGCTGAGCACAGAATGCTTGACATGGGCAGCAACCGGAAACCTACATGTTTTCCTGTTGGTTGCTTCTCAAGCGCGACAACCTAAATGTTTCCTGCTATAGGAGCGGCTATAGCTAAGCACACAATGTCTGGCACGAGCAGCAGCTAGAAACCTTGAAGCTTTGACCTTGCCTGCTGCTCAAGTACGCTAACTTAAATGTTGTCTGCTATAGATGTCGATTGGTTTTAAGATGTTCCTGGCCTGAATCCGATTTGGGTCGGCCATGCTTGGAGTGTAACCAAGCAGAACCTACGTTCTCTCGTAGTCAGTTTAGCTATAGACGTCCATAGGTTTATATCCCAAAACTGAAGGGGAACTAGTCACCTAGCTCCCCTACCCTAACAATTTATACTCAGAACCTTTATCAGCTGGTTCCGATTCATCACCTTATTGAAGCTAGGAACCTTTATGATGCTGGTTCCTTTCTGACTGCTATCTCTCAGTATCCCCTAAGTCACCGGCACCCCCCGTAATTTTTAATTATTTCTTTATGCTACGGACTGAAACGGGAGATGACGTTTTGTGTCTTTTTGTCGGACATCCAGGACTGGCGGGGGTTGAAGCGTTCGATTTGACGGATTTGTTCATACAGTTGCAGCTCTTGGGGCGTCAGTTCGGTGGGAATTTGAATCACGACCTCCACAATCTGGTCGCCGCGGGTGCCGTCTTCGCGGAGATAGCCCCGACCGGTCAAACGCAAGCGCTGGTGGTTTTGCACACGGGGGGGAATCGCCAGTTTCACGGGGCCGTCCAAGGTCGGAATCGGCACTTGCGCCCCCAAAATGGCTTCGCTGGGGGTCACGGGTACGGTGCAGTAGATGTCGTCGCCCTCCAGGCGCAGGTGCTCATCGGGCAAGACATGGATTTTCAAGTACAAATCGCCGCCGTTTTCCCCCTGGTGGCGCAGGCGAATGCGTTGACCCGTAACCATACCAGGGGGCAGGTTCACCTCTAGGGTGCGTCCGCCGATACTCAGGCGCTGGCGCCCGCCCCGATAGGCCTGTTGCAGGGACAGTTGCAGGCGGGCTTCGATGTCGGCGGGGCCGTCCTCGTCCCAGGCGTCGCGCGGGGGCGATTCGGGACGGCGGGTAAAACGGGTCAACAGTTGATCCAGAAAGTCCTGGAAATCGGCAAAGCGCCCGTAGTCAAAGACACCGCTACCGCGCGGCGGTGGTTCCCCCTGAAAGCCCTTTTGTTGCCAGTACTGGCCAAACCGGTTGTACTCGGCCCGTTTTTCGCTGTCGGAAAGCACCTGGTAGGCTTCGCCGATGAGCTTGAACATTTCCTCGGCCTGTTTGTCGCCAGGGTTCAAGTCGGGATGGTAGCGACGGGCTAATTGCCGGTAGGCGCGTTTGATGTCCGCCAGGCTGGCATTGCGGTCAACCCCCAGGATTTGGTAGTAGTTGCGGAAGTTGCGCATGGCGCTACCAGTTGTCATCGTCCCACTCGCGGCGACGGCGATGGCTGCTGTGACCCTCTGGGCGGCTCCAGGGAGGCGAAAACCAGGGCATCTCATCCTCCTGCTGCTGCTGCCGGACGATGGCAAGGAGTTCGTTGAGTTGGTCCTGCAACCGGCTGGTGAGCTGGTCCACCTTGACCAAATCCTTGGCCGCCAAACTCCGCCGTAGGGCCTGGATCAGTTGCTCGAGCTTTTGCCGCCGCTCCCGCAGAAACAAAAACCCGTAATCCAAGGTCACCTGGCGCAATTGCCGTTCCGCCTTTTGGATCAGGGCCTCCGCCTTTTGACAGCGCTCGATTTTTTGCTTCTGGGCCTGGTCGCTGGGGGCTGCCCGCTCCGCCTCGGCCAGCATTTTTTGAATCTCGCTGGGGGTGAGACTGGCGGCGTCCTGGATGGTAATCGTGTGCTGTCGCCCCGTTTGGCGGTCCTGGGCTGAGACCTGTAGGATCCCGTTGGCGTCAATGTCAAAAGCTACCTGCACCTGGGGCAACCCCTTGGGCGCCGGCGGAATCCCCGTCAACCGAAACCGGCCTAAGGATTTGTTGCCGCTGGCCAGAGGACGCTCCCCTTGTAAAACATGGATCTCCACAGCGCTCTGGTTGTCCTCGGCGGTGGAGAAAATATCGGAGCGGCGCACGGGAATCGGCGTGTTACGGGGAATCAGGACCTTCATCATGCCGTTGGCGGTTTCCAACCCTAGCGACAAGGGCGTGACATCCAACAGCAGTACATCCCGCAAATCTCCGGCCAGCACTGCGCCCTGGATCGCGGCACCCATGGCCACCACCTCCTCCGGGTTCAGCCCCTGATAGGGTTCCTGGCCGAGCATCTCCCGCACCAACTGGCGCACCATCGGCATCCGAGTTGAACCGCCCACCAAGAGCACAGCGTCCAGGTCGGCGGGGTCTAGGCCGCTGTCGGCAAGAGCCTGGTCCACCGGCCCCCGCAGGCGGTCGAGCAAATCCGCACACAGGGACTCCAAGGTACTGCGGGTAAGTTCGGTTTCCAGGTGCAACGGTCCTTCCTCCGTCGCGGTGATAAAGGGCAAGTTAATCAAAGTGCTGGGTACGCTGGAAAGTTCAATCTTGGCCTTTTCCGCCGCCTCCAACAGCCGTTGAAAGGCTTGCCGTTCCCGCCGCAGGTCAATGCCATGTTCCCGCTGGAATTGGTCCGCCAGCCAGTTCACCAGGCGCTGGTCAAAGTCCACGCCCCCTAACTGGGTGTCCCCCGCCGTCGCCCGCACCTCAAACACCCCTTGGCTAATGTCCAGGATGGAAACATCGAACGTGCCGCCCCCCAGGTCAAACACCAGCACCGTCTGGTCATCTTTCTTATCCAAGCCGTAGGCCAGGGCCGCCGCCGTCGGCTCGTTGAGGATACGTTTGACCTCCAGGCCGGCCAAGCGTCCCGCATCCCGCGTCGCCTGGCGTTGCGCGTCGTTGAAGTAGGCTGGAACCGTGATCACCACGTCGGTCACCGGGTAGCCCAGCACCTGTTCGGCGTCATCGGCCAGCTTGCGCAGGATCATCGCCGAGAGTTCTTCTGGGGTAAAGGTCTGGTCTAAACGGGGGCAATAGACCTCCACGCGGTTGCGCACGCCGCGCCGGATGGTGTAAGGCACGCGCCGAGCCACTGGGGGCAATTCGTCGTAGGTCATGCCCATCAACCGTTTCACCCCGTAGAAGGTGTTTTTGGGGTCTATCACCGCTTGCCGCCGCGCCAGTTGACCCACCAGGCGTTCGCCGTCGCGCGTAAATCCCACCACGCTGGGGGTGGTGCGACTGCCTTCGCTGTTGGGGATGACTACGGGTTTCCCCCCCTCCATTACCGCCACTACCGAGTTGGTTGTCCCTAAATCAATGCCCACCACCCTGGTCATGGACTGTGCAATTGCGATTCGCCGTTCTCTGTATCCTATCTTAATGTTCCTAATGTGCAGCTCTGCGCAGGCCGGTTCACGCCAGGGGCGATAGGATGAAGAAAAAAAGGGAGCAACAGGTCATGCAACCAGCCGAACTGTGGCAAAAAGCTCAAACACAACTCCGTCCGACGCTGCAAAAACTCAACCGGCACGCCCAAACGTGGCAAGCGCAAGCCACCGCGTGGTGGCAACAGGAACCAGTACGGCACCTGCGCCAGGAACTGGTGGATACGGCGCAAACCTGGCGGGCGCGGTTGACAACCCAGGCCAAACAATGGCTCGAACAGGTCCAGCGGCACCGCAATCAACCGTAAAACTCAACGGGAACCCGCCCGCCCCTGATCCCTTCTACAATAGGCATCAAACCGCGCCATTGGCCCCTACCCCATGACCCTGCTGGACGAGGGACTAGCAGCAGAATCCAACCTAAATGCCTTGCTGCGGGCTTACCGAGCGGGAGAGCGAGACTTCAGTGGGATCAACCTGCGGGGCCTGAACCTGAGTCGGATCAATCTCACGGGTGCGATTCTGGTGGGAGCTGACCTAAGCTACACCAATCTCAGCGGCGCGAATTTGTACGAAGCCAATCTCACCGAAGCCGACCTCAGCGGCGCCAACCTGGGAAGCGTGATCCTGCCAGACCAGGAAACGGGGCGCTTGGTCTATGGGTCCGTGCTGGTGCGCACCAATCTCAGCCGCGCCATTTTGGAACGGGCGAAACTGGTGGAGGCCAATCTCAGCCGCACCACCTTCTTCCAGGCCAACCTGCGAGACGCAGACTTGCGCCAGGCCAACCTCTACCGCACCAACTTCAACGGCGCTGACCTCACGGGTGCGCAACTGCGGCAAGCCAAGTTCTACGGGGTGAATTTGGAAAACGCCATTCTGGACATTTTGGAACTCAGCAAGGCTCAGCTCGACCCCGAAACCCGCCAGATGGTCGCCGAGCGCATCAGCAGCGGCCAGTGGCACGGGCAATTCTAGGGCAGGGAGCGGGGTTGGTTGCGGAAGTTCAAAAACGGACCCCACAGCAACAGCCCCGGGAAAAAGAAAAACACCAGGAAATACATGAACGCCCGTTCCCAGGAACTGGCCACATACCAGCGATTTTTCAGGTAAAAATAAACCCCTAAGGGCAACACCAGCAGATACGCGCCCACCAACGCCAGATACAACAGCAGAACTGCCATGCCCCTTTTCCGAACGACACATCTTTATCCTAGTGTGTTGGGGAGTCTCCTGCTACTGGGACAACCGCAACCCCTGGCGACGGAGGCCGCCCGTGTAGCCCAACTGCAACAGGAACGGCAGCGCCTGCAACGGCCCTCCTACGACCTGGCGCGTTACCCTTTGACCGAGGCCCATGCGACCCATTGGCGCCGCCTGCTCTGGGCCACCGCGCTGCAACAACCCCAGCAAACCTTTGTTTGGCGCGCCCTGCAGCAAATTCTCAGCCGCGCTGGCGCGGAAAACCCAACGCTTGCTGAAGCGCACGTCATTACCCAAGCGCTACAGGTCAGCCACCTGTACTTCCGGCAGCATCCGGCCAGTCGGACCCACCTGCGACCCAGCCTGGAGCAAGTGGTGGCGACCAGTCCCCATCCCCAGTGGGTTGCGCTCGCGGTCAACACCCTAGCCCGTCCCTTGCCGCTGGAGCAGCGTCAACCGCTGATTGCCCAAGTCCGCCGGCGGTTTCCCCAACCTTCGGAGCTGCTGGCGGTGGTGCTTCAGGATTTGGAACAACCGCCCCAGCCATTGCCCCCTTTAACCGACCTACTGGCCTGGCAAGCGTATCCCAGTGAAATGCAGTTGTATGTATTTTGTCCTAGGAACCGCTGGCGACCTTGCACGCTGCTAGTGAAAGACGACCGGGGCGAGTTTTACCGGGAACAGGGGCGGCTGTGGTCTCGGCAGTTGTTGTCCCAATCGGTGTACGCGCTGGAGTGGCCCTTTACCTACGGACAGACGCCCCAGGGATTGCAGCGGGTGGAAGGGCGAACCGACAGCCGCAGCGGCGACCTCTTCCGGGCCTACGGGCAATTTCCCCTGGTGAAGTTGTTTTTGCCCTTTGAAACGGGGGTGCGGGCGTTTTTCCCTCCCCAGCCGGGGCCGTTTCGCGGATCCTTGGCCGACTACTTGGAGCGATTGCCCCCCACCTGGCGGGATTACACACCCCTGCGCCAGAGCTACTACGCGGGACGGTTGGGCCGGAACCTGTTACGGATTCACGGGACGGGGGACGCCCCCACTTTGTTTGCGCGACCGCCGGAAGGGCAACACGACTGGAATCCGGCGCTCGGGTGTCTCACGGCTCTGGAGCGCTATGGCTCTCAGGGGGAATTGGGCCAGGCGGACATGCCCGAGATCCTGCGGGTGTTGGCAAGCGCCAGCAGCGGGCGGATGACAGGCTATTTGCTGGTGGTAGAAGTGCCAGATGAGCAGGCTTCTGATAGCCAAGCCACTTTAGCTTGCCAGAGGAATCATCGGAAAACCAAGGACGGAACTGCGCCTTGCGACCCAAGAGCTGACAACCATAGATGGCCCAGCTAGAATGGCTGACTCAACTATAGTTGAGCCGTTTAAGATTGTCATATAATAGACGTGTTGCTAGGGACGAGAAAAATGCCCAAGCCGTACAACTACGGCTTGCCCAGGAAGGCCATAGAAGCTATCTTGAATGGCGGGACTACTGTGGGTTGGCTACCGAACGGTGCAATGCTGGCTTAGACAAGGGTCAGAAACCTAAGGAAGGCTATCAAAAAGGCCATCGTCATAAGCATTTCAGCAGTTTGTGGATGAATGGGAGATGGCCGCTCACTTCGGCGTGAGTTAAGGCCCTGCAAAAGATAGGCTATACTCGCAAGAGCAACAGGCTTATGGCGAGTTAATCAAGCAGATACCACCAGAATATCAGTTTGGCGTAGATTATTCGGGATATTGGGCACCGAAGGGAAAAACCATCGTGGGGAACGGCTTATCAATCGGGGCGTGTGATGGAACCATTCACTTGGATAAGCCATTATCCGGTGGTGAAGTGAGAGACTTTTACCAGCGATAGGGCGGTGAGACAGGTCGTGGAAACGGCCAGGTGTCAATTAGTTTATTACCGAGATATTCACCTGATTTGAATCCGATTGATGAAACGGTGGGTCGGTCATGCATGGAGTTTAACCGAGCAAAACCTACGTTCTCTCGTGGATGAAGCTGTCTGTCTCGTATGTCAACCTTTGTCGGCTTAGCTATACTTTCACAATTCTATGCAATGGGATACAGGGGTCAAGCTAGCGACTTCTGGGCTTTGATCAGTAACACCTGGTCCCGCTGGTCGGTTTCGGTGAGATAGACGCGCACCACTTCATCGCGAGCAGTGGGGACGACCTTGCCGGTGAAATCGGGGTGAATGGGCAATTCCCGGTGGCCCCGGTCCACCAGCACGGCCAGGCGCACCACTCGAGGTCGCCCGTGGTCTTTAATCGCTTCGAGGGCCGCCCGCACCGTGCGCCCGCTATAGATCACATCGTCCACTAGCACGACCACCCGGCCCGTGACATCGAAGGGAACCTGGGTAGGCGCCGGAGTGCGCGCCCCAATCCGGTCTAAATCATCCCGGTAAAATGTAATATCTAAACTTCCTACCGGCACCGTCACCCCTTCCCACTGCTGGATGTTGTGGGCCAGTCGTTGCGCCAGGGGCACACCCCGCGTGTAGATGCCCAGCAGACATAAATCTGCCAGCTCAGGGGTTGCTTCGATGACCTGAGTCGCCAACCGGTTCAAGGTACGCCGCAGCTCCTCCGCCGAAAACAACTCTACATCCACAGCGTACCGCGTTTGTGAAAGCCTGTAGGTGACCCGGAGGCCACGCCTGTTGCAAGCATCCCTTAGTGCTGCTGCCTCCCGGCCCTGACACGGTTCAGGCGTTGAAACCGCATGGTTCCGGGTCGCCATTTATTGTAGCGCGTTTGCCTGACGACGGCCATTCCCCCGCCTGTGCTAGAGTAAAGGGCGAACGGACGCGCAAGGGAGTTATGCTGTTGAACGAACTCAGCCCTATCGTGCAGGAGTTCCTGCAGCAACCAACGGCCTTTCTCGGCGGGTTTGTATCGGGATTGCTGGGTTTGGATTTGCAGCAAGACCCGCTCAAATCCTGGCTCGAGCGGCAAATGTCCACGTCGCAACCGCCTGCATCACCGCCGCCTCCGAGCGGTCCTCAACAGATTTCAATTGACTAAGCTGCGAGGACGACCGGCCACCACCTCCCGAATCCGGTAGATGGGACGCCCCTGGGACTCGTGGTAGGTGCGCATGAGCAATTCCGCTAGCAGTCCAAAACAAAACAACTGCAACCCGGACGTGACCGCTAGTCCTGATAAAAACAACAGGGGACGCTGGCCGATGCTCTGGCCCCAACCCCATTTCAAGATGGCTAGATAAATCCCCAGTCCTAGCCCTAGTAGGAGAAACAGCAAGCCCATCAAGCCAAATCCATGCATCGGGCGGGTGAGAAACGTTTTCATAAAGGCGATGGTGAGCAAATCCATTAGCACGCGAAAAGTCCGCCCTAGTCCATACTTGCTGCGGCCGAACCGGCGAGGGTAGTGCCGCACGGGAATTTCAGCAATCCGCGCTCCTTCAATGTCGGCCAAGGCCGGCAGGAAACGATGGAGTTCTCCGTAGAGATGCATATCCTGCAGCAGTTCTCGCCGGTAGGCTTTAAGGGTGCAGCCGTAGTCGTGGAGTGGGACGCCCGTGACGCGACCAATCAGCCAATTTGCTACCCGAGACGGGAGCAAGCGCGTGAGGCCAGGGTCCTGGCGATACTGCCGCCAACCGCACACCAGGTCGTACCCTTCCGCCAATTTATCTAACAGGCGTGGGATGTCTTGGGGGTCGTTTTGCAGGTCCCCGTCCAAGGTCACCACCACATCCCCGGTCGCCTGGTCAAACCCCGCCGCTAGCGCCGCCGTCTGGCCGTAATTGCGCCGGAGAACCACCACCTTCAGGTCGTAACGTTCCTGAGCCAAGTGGCGCAGGCGTTCTGTGGAACCGTCCCGCGACCCATCATCGACGCAGATCACCTCGTAATCCCACCCCGTGCTCTGAAGCACCTCGGTCACCGCCGGAATCAGGTGGGGAATGTTGTCCACCTCGTTGTAAATGGGAATGACCACCGATAACCGTTGCATGGCCCGCCCCCGTTTTGGCCCTTATTGTATCGGGCATTCTCAAGAACTGTATCGCCCCCTTGACTTTGTAGCTAGGTACAACCGCCTATGCTAGGGAAGTAGATTGGCGGCTGGGAGCTAAGGAGATGGCGAAGGACGGAGCCTACGAACTGGTCTATCTTGCCGAGATGCAGCGGCTGCCCGAACTGCTCAAGCGGCGGCACCTGCAGCTGCAGCAGTTGCTCCAGGCCCTGGATGCGGGTCTTTTGACACGGCCAGAGAAGAATGCCCAGGCTTGAACTGGAGGTGACCTGGCATGGGATTGACCCGCAGTGGGCTGCTTTGCCCTGGCGAGATTGGTTCCAAACGTGGCTGACGCACCTGGCGTTGCCGCCAGCAAGAGGCTACGAAATCGGCCTGCGCTTGACCGATGACCAGGAAATCCAAACCCTGAACCGGGAGTACCGCGGTCAAGACCGCCCTACCGATGTCCTGGCCTTTAGCGCTCTGGAAACCGGAACGCCCACGCCACTAGAGGCACCCCTGTTGCTCGGAGATATCGTGATCTCGGTCCCCACTGCCCTGCGCCAAGCGCCACCTGGGCAAGTGACGGAGGAACTGGCGTGGTTAGCGGCGCATGGGTTGCTCCACCTGCTGGGGTGGGACCATCCCGACGAGACCTCTCTCGCCCAGATGCTGGCGCAACAGCGGTTCCTGTTAGCGCAGGTAGGGTTGGCCGAGCCAGAGACCTATCGCCAGGAGTACACCCCCGAAGGCGTGCAATCCGACCGCTAAAGGCATAGCGCCGCCGCTAGCCGGTCCTTCGTAGGTGCGCCAGAGAAAGGTCACCAACCGCCAAGCGAGGGGGAAGCTGGCGCCAAATAGCAGGGTCGTCCAGGGCAAGAAACCGGCGGCAACCCCCACCAACACCAGGGCGTAGGCGGGCAACACCACCCAGGGATAGACACGGCTGGCGCGGTAGGCACCGAGTTGAACGACGGGGGAGCGTTTGCCGGCGCGGCGGTCGTCCTCCACCTGGGGAAAGTGATGGGCAAAGAGGATCCCCGTGACCAAACACCCCACCACCAGGGACGCCCAAAACGCCATCTCGGTAAAGCGGCCCAACTGGGCGTAGCTGGCCGCCAGGGTGGATAACGGCCCAAAAGCGATAAAGGTCATGGGTTCTCCCCAGCCTAGGTAAGCTAGGCGCAACGGCGGTCCCTGGTAGGCGTAGCCTAAGAGAATTCCCGCCCCAGCAATTCCCAGAATCCAGTGATCCGGGTGCCGGGCATTCACCACATAAATACACAGCAGACCCGCCGCCAGACAGGACCAGGCGATCAAATGCAGCAACCCAGGCCGGCCCGTCAGATGCACCAGCGATGTGAGTTTGTTGACATCCACCCCCGTTTCCGCGTCGTACAGGTCGTTGGTGATGTTGAGCCAGACCTGCAGGAGCACCACACCGGCCAACACCCAGGCAAACGTGTTCCAGGAAAACAACGGGGGCGCTTCGGCGTAGGCGGCGGCACTCCCCACCAGCACAGGAATCACAGCCGCCGTGTAAATCAAGGGGTTAACAGCTTGGAACCAGAGCTGACGCTGGGCCGCAGCGGTCATAGGTTGGGATTGAGTCACACACAACGCAGTACGCTTTCACCATACCATCTCGGTGGGCCGGACGCAGCATCCTTTTTCCGCGATAATAGAAGCCAACGGTTTTCCCAGCGCCGATGGTGTCTCCGGCAACCCTGATCAGTCCTGCAGACGTAGCCGCCCGATTGACTGACCCGGAGGTGCTCCTAGTGGATTGCCGGTTCAATCTCTCACAACCGGATTGGGGCGGCCAGCAGTACCACCAAAGTCACATCCCCGGCGCGTTCTACCTGGACCTGAACCAGGATTTGTCTGGCCCCGTGAGCGCCACTAGCGGTCGCCATCCCCTGCCCGATATGGAGGCCTTTGCCGCCAAGCTGGTGGCGATGGGTCTCACGCCCGACAAGCTGGTGATTGCTTACGACCAGGGCCAGTTGGCCTATGCGGCCCGACTGTGGTGGCTGTTGCGCTACGTGGGGCATGAACGGGTTGCCCTGCTAGAGGGGGGTTGGGACGCTTATGTGCGCCAGGGCTATCCCACAACTCACGTGCTGCCCAAGGCCCGCGATGGTCACTTTACGCCCCGCCTGCAACCCCAGTATCTCGCCACCCGTGAGGATGTGATAGCGGCGCAACAGGACCCCCAGATTCTTCTGGTGGATGCTCGCGAGCCTCGCCGTTACCGAGGCGAATGGGAACCAATTGACCCGGTGGCGGGTCATATCCCCGGCGCGATTAACTTGCCCTGGCTGGAACTGTTGCCCCCCCAGCCCTACGCCCAGCGCTGGCGAGAAGTCCATCACCACCGGGACGTGATCTGCTACTGCGGCTCGGGAGTCACCGCCTGTGTGAATCTACTGACGCTGGAGTGGGCGGGTTTTCCGCCAGGACGCTTGTACGTCGGAGGCTGGAGCGAGTGGTGTCGCGTCAACCAAACTGGCCGCTGACGTAGTCCCTGGTCGCTGGTTGCTTGGGGGAGTTGAAGATCACCTGGGTCGTGTCAAATTCCACCAGATAACCCACTTTGCCCCCTTCAGGAGCGGGTTCCACATTGAAAAAAGCTGTCATATCCGCCACTCGCAGCGCCTGTTGCATGTTGTGGGTGACGATCACAATCGTGTAGTTGGCCTTGAGTTCCTGCATCAACTCCTCCACTTTGCGCGTGGAAATCGGGTCCAGCGCAGAGCAGGGCTCATCCATCAGCAGCACTTCCGGCTCCACTGCAATCGCACGGGCAATACACAAGCGCTGTTGTTGTCCTCCGGACAAGGACAAGCCGCTTTCCTTTAACTTGTCCTTCACTTCGTCCCACAGGGCCGCCCGCCGCAAGGAGCGCTCCACCAGTTCATCCAAGTCCCCCTGGTAATTGATCACTCGCGCTCCGTAGGCGACATTGTCGTAGATGGATTTGGGAAGCGGGTTGGGCTTTTGAAACACCATGCCAATCCGGCGGCGCACCTCCACCGGGTCCACATCCGGGTCGTAGAGGTTTTTGCCGTGATAGGTCACTTTTCCTTCCAAGCGAAAGGAGGGAATTAGGTCATTCAAGCGGTTCAGGCAGCGCAAGAGCGTGCTTTTGCCGCACCCCGACGGGCCGATAAAAGCGGTGATTTGCTGCTTGGGGATATACATCGAAACGTCTCGCAGCACCTGCAGGTGGCCGTAGTAGACGTGAACGTTTTCCAAGCAAAAGACAGGTTCTGCTGGGGGGATTGCGCCGTTACTCATCCGCCCACCTCCAGGCAACGCTAGCGCTGCATGTGCCGACGAATCACCAGACGGGAGACCACGCTTGCCATCAGAATGAGCAGGACCAGGAAGAAGGACGCCGCCCAGGCCAGTTCCTGCTGAGCTGGGTAGGGCACCGTCGCATAGTTGTAAATCAGGACCGAGAGGGTGGCTATCGGTTCCAAGAGGCTGCGGGGCCAAAACGGAGAAAACAGGGCTGTGAAAATCAAAGCTGCCGACTCTCCCATCGCTCGCGCCATCGCTAGGAGCAGGCCCGTCAGGAGCGAGGGCAAGGCCGCTGGCAACACCACCCGGAACACCGTGTCGTAATGAGACGCTCCCAATCCCGCCGATGCCCAGCGCATCTCCTGTGGCACCAGTTGGAGAGCCTCGTCCGCCGTGCGAATGACCGTCGGCAGCATCAACACCGCCAAGGCCACCCCCGCCGCCACTGCTGAGTAACCCAAAATTCCCGTTGCCACCAGCAATCCGTAGGCAAACACCCCTGCCAGGATGGCAGGCACTCCTGCCAGCACATTCACCCCCAAACGCACCCAGCGGGCCATTTGCTGTTGGTGCGCATTGGCGTTGCTAAATTCCGAGAGATACACCGCCGTCAACACCCCAAACGGCACCGCAATCACCGTCCCTAGCAAGACCACCATCAACGTGCCGATGAGGGCATTCCCAAATCCCCCACCCGACCATCCCGGCGGCGGCGGCAATTGCGTAAACAAATCTAGGTTCAAGCGGCGGATGCCCCGCGCCAGCACAAACCCCAGCACTGCCAACACAGGAGCCAAAGCCAGCAGGGTACACAGGCTCACCACCCCCGTCATCACCCAGCCAAATACTGTGCGGAACTGCAGACGCTTGCGCAGCAGCCCTACCTGCAGATGGACGGTAGTAGTTGTCATGACCGGACTCCCCTACTCGTACGTGGCCTTCAACCGCGCAATGATGGCTTCGGCCAGGAGGTTTACCAGCAGCGTCATCAGCATCAGCAGCAGCGCCGCATACATCAGCGCCGATACGTGGATCCCCCGTGCCTCCGGAAACTGATTCGCCAGCAACGACGCAATGGTATTGGCCGGCGCCAGTAGTGACACGTTCAACTGGTTGGCATTGCCGATGAGCATGGTGACCGCCATCGTTTCCCCCAGCGCCCGACCCAAGGCCAATATCGCTCCGCCAACTATCCCAGGCAGGGCTGCCGGCATCAACACCCGGAAAAGGGTCCACCAGCGGGTCGCCCCTAAAGCCACCGAAGCCTGGCGCAACTCCGGCGGCAAGGCCTCCAGAGAATCCTTGGCAATTGCCGTGAAGATGGGAAGCACCATCATGGCCAGCACCAGCGACGCCGGCAACATTCCCAGCCCTACCGGTTCGGTGCCAAACAGGGGAATCCAGCCTAGATGGGCGTGCAACCACCGTTCCACCGGCTGGAGCAGGGGAATCAGCACAAAAATCCCCCACAACCCGTACACCACACTGGGAATGGCCGCCAGCAGTTCCACCAGGAACGAAATCGCCAGGCGGGACCAAGGCGGGATGAAATCTTCGCTCAGAAAAATTGCCGTCCCTAACCCCAAGGGCACGGCTATCAACAGAGCCAGCAGGGAACTCACCAGCGTGCCGTAGAGCATGGGGAACACCCCAAAGTCTTCCCGCCCCGGCACCGGATTCCAGGCTGAACGGAAGATGAACGATAGGCCAAACCGTTGAAACGCCGGAACCGACTGCCAGGCCATCACCAGCACCATGCAGGCCAGCAAGACCCCAGCACAGACCGCGAAAACCTGCGTCAGCCGGATGAATAACTGGTCAATTCGTCGCTTCCAGGGCGAACGGGACGGTTGACCAGCCAGCGCCGTCGTCATGTCAAATCCTTTAGGGTGATGGTGTATTGGTCACTGAGCACATCCGCCGCCTGGGCAACCCGCTGCCGCACTGACTGGGGTAACGCAATGTAGCCAAGCTCAGGAGCCACCTTTTGCCCCTCGTTCAACCCGTACTCGATCCACATCTCCAGAGCCACCGCCTTAACAGGGTTTGGCTGTTTCCGATAATGCAACTGCCAGGTGTAGGTCACAATGGGGTAGGCATCTTTACCCTCTGGGTCCCTGATAAACGCCCGCAAGTTCTCCGGCAGGGTCACCGCCGCCAAAGCTGCCATTCCCGCTTCCGGTGTAGGCAGCACAAACGCTCCCGCCTTGTTCTCCAGCGCGGCCATGTGCAAGTGATGGTTCTTAGCGTAACTGTACTCCACGTAACCCACGGTCCCCGGGTTGCGTTGAATTTGCGCCGTCACGCCTTCATTCCCCCTGGCACCCACGAAATTACCCGTCGGCCACTGGATGGTCGTTCCTTCGCCGAACCGCTGTCGCCACTCGGGGCTGATGGCGCTCAAATGCCTGGTAAACGCCGCCGTCGTCCCACTGCCGTCGGACCGGTGAACAACCGTAATCGCCAGGTCCGGTAGCGTCACTTCCGGATTGACCTTGGCAATTCTGGGGTCATTCCAGCGGCGAATTTGGCCGCTGAAGATACCTACGTAAGCCTCTCGGCTAAGTTTCAAGCCCGTTTCCACGCCGGGAAGGTTGTACGCAATCGCAATACTTCCCGCCGTCATGGGCAGCATCAGCACACCCCGTTCCACCTTCGCCACGTCTTCATCAGCCAGGGCTATATCGCTGGCGGCAAAATCCACATGCCCTTCAAGGAAGTCTCTAATCCCAGCTCCACTTCCTTGGGACTGGTAATTCACCTGAATCTGGCTATGCCTTTGGTTCAATCCCCATGCCCAATTCTGGTACAGGGGCGCTGGAAACGAAGCTCCCAGCCCAATCAAAGTGACGTGTGGGATGCCATCTGAAGGAGACTGCCGACCCACTAGCCCGGCCACCACAACCAGCAGCGCCAGCCAACCGAGCCAGGGCCACATCTTAATTCACCCGTCGAACGCACACCGCCGTTGCTAGGACGTGACCGCGTAGGCCGCAACTTGGCGTTTCAGGAACTGGACAGCGCTCATAAACCCATTGTTGCGTGACGGCGTGAGACTCACATCCAGCCCCGTCAATTTGATGAAATCCGGCGGTACCGCCAAAATCTCCGCCGGCATCAGTCCGCTCAAGCCCAGCACCAGAATCGCCAGCAAACCTTTGACCAACTGGGAGTCCGCATCGGCGCGAATCTGCACCCGTCCTTGGTCGTCCAGCTCTGCCACCAGCCATGCCTGGGACACACAGCCCTTGACCTGGTTCTGAGGAACTCTTTCCGCCTCGGGGAAAGGGGGCAACTTCTGGCCGTAGCGAATCAGCAACTCGTACTTCACCCTGGCCGGATTCGCCCGCTGGAGCCGCTCCACAATCGTTCCCAACGACGGCGGCAAACTGGTTACCGATTCTGGCATGGCAACTTGACCTCCATCCCCCATTCTACCGGGCCACTCCCCGGGTCGCAGAAACTCCCCACCAGCGCCAAGGTTAATGGCCCTAGTATTTCACAAAGTTTAATTTTGTCTCATTATCCCCTGGTAATTTACATAACCAATCGTCTCTGCGTAAAAGCACGTAAGTAAATCCACCGTGAAATCGCGCAAGACAGTCGCATGTACCCTGGGCGACCAAGACAGTTAGCAGTACATTGTAAGTATTTTAGCACTTAAAAATAATTACAAAATCAAGCTTATAGCTAGCTATAACCTTTTTGGGATCCCCTTCAAATCCCCGAGATTTGCGGCTAAACTAAGTTCATCCACTGCTTGGCTTTGTTATGTTAAGAAATGTTGCGAGATGTGCAAAGAAATCCTAATATGAAGGAACGGGTGCCCGTAGGTTTACGGTTTCAGGAGGGGAATATGGCCGGTCAAACGTTTTCGCTTTTGGATGTCAAGCTGTTGCTGGGGAAGGTGGAGGCCCAGCAGTTGTCAGGAGAACTTCAGCTTGGCAACGGTCGGCAACGGTGGCAGCTCTGGTTTTTGGGGGGGCGGTTATTGTTTGCCACCGGAGGCGCCCATCGGTACCGGCGCTGGCGGCGCTGGACCCAAAAACTGGCTCCGGTACTCACGCCCAAGCAGGGCAAGCCGGAAAAACCCTGGGAGTACGAAACCCTGGCGCAAGCGGTAGCGGCCCGGCAAATCACCCGCGAGCAGGCCCAGCAGATCATCCGGGGTTGCGTCACAGAGGTCCTGTTTGACCTGGCCCAGACGGTAACCTTGGCCCAGATGGGGGTTGGTCAGGTGCGGGGCTATTGGGATGGAGACGCCCGGTTGCCCGGTGAGTTGGGCCTGCTGGTGGCAACCGCAGAGTGGCAGCGCGTGGAACAGCTTTGGCAGCAATGGCAACAGGTGGGCTTGCGGGCGACCTCCCCGGACATGGCCCCCCAATTCCACGAAAAGCGCCGGTTGGAGCAGCGCGTTAGTCCTCAGACCTATCTCACCCTGAGCCGCCTGTGCGACGGGGAACACACCTTCTGGGACTTGGCCCTGGAAACGGGGGCTGAACTTCCCTTAGTCGGGAAATCGCTGCTATCGCTGGTGCGCGAGGGGTATTTCCGGTTGCAAACGCTGGAGGATTTAGCGCCGCCCCCAGAACCCGTGCAAAAGCCCATCGTTGCCTGTGTGGATGACAGCCCCACCTGTTTGCAAAACGTGGTGCAGGCGCTGGGGGATGCCTTTCATCTCATCACCTTGGAGGACCCGCTGCGGGGGTTAGGGACCTTAATCCAAGCGCGGCCCCATCTCATCCTGCTGGATTGGTTGTTCCCCCAGGTCAACGGCTTGGAAATTTGCTCTCTGCTGCGCAAGTCGCCGGTACTCAAGGACGTGCCAATTGTCCTGTTGACGGCCAACGGGGGGCTGCTTGACCGGGCACGGGCGCGCCTGGCGGGAGCCAACGAAGTTCTGGAAAAACCGGCCAGTCCTGAGCGGTTGCGGGCCACTGTCCAGCGCTATCTCGCCAAAACTGGAGCGACCGCCTGACGCTATCCTAGAGACGAGAGCTGGCTGTCAACCGAACCGTGAACCCGTCCTGGTGGGTATGGCGTGTCCTGCTGGCGCTTCCCGTGTTCTGGCTGGGGATTTTCTTTGTACTCCCCTTGGGGTTGTTGGTTCTTTACAGTTTCTTAACCCACCAGGGCTACGGCAATGTGGTTTGGCAGGGGACGCTGGAGAACTACGCCCGTCTCTGGAACCCGACCTACGGGGAAATCCTGCTGCGCTCGGTGGGACTGGCCCTGGGCACCACGCTGGTGTGTCTTGTGCTGGGGTATCCCCTGGCCCTGTGGATGGCGACCCGACCCCAGCCCTGGCGCACGGTGGTACTGTTGCTGGTGATCATCCCGTTTTGGACGAATTTTTTGGTGCGCACCTACGCCTGGATGGTGCTGCTGGGGCAACGGGGGGTGGTTAATGCCCTGCTGGTGGGACTGGGACTGATTCGGGAACCCCTTGACCTGCTGTTTACGCCGACGGCGGTCTGGATCGGGCTGGTGTACGGCTATTTGCCGTTTATGGTGTTGCCTTTGTACAGCACCCTAGAAAAGTTCGATTTCACTCTGGTGTGGGCGGCTCAGGATTTGGGAGCCAATTTTTGGCAAGTCCTGTATCGCGTCCTGTTGCCCCTGACCCGGCGCGGGATCACAGTGGGATGCCTGCTTGTTTTTATCCCATCGGTGGGAGCCTTTATTACACCGGATATTTTAGGGGGCGCCAAGAGTTTGATGGTGGGAAATCTCATCCAAAATCAATTTCTGAAAACTCTCAATTGGCCGCTGGGGGCGGCTTTGTCGGTCGTGTTGATGGCCTTCATTACGCTCCCTATTCTGCTCTATTTGCGCCTGGGAGAACCGGATAAACCCCTAAATTTTGCCGGCTAAATGCTAAAACGGATACAGATACTCTTGTTGAGGAGTGCTGTTTTGGGGGAGACTGGTACTGGCAGCCGCAAGGGAGGTGCAGCGATATGAAGCGGGTGTTGGCAATCATTCTGGGCGGGGGCGCAGGAACACGGCTTTATCCCTTGACCAAACTGCGGGCAAAACCGGCGGTTCCCCTGGCGGGCAAGTACCGGCTGATTGATATTCCCATCAGCAATTGCATCAACTCTGAGATTCACAAGATTTATGTGTTGACCCAGTACAACTCGGCGTCCCTGAACCGGCACCTCAACCGCACCTACGTCTTTGCAGGTTTTTTGGACGGGTTTGTGGAGGTGCTGGCAGCCCAGCAAACGCCCGACAATCCGGGGTGGTTCCAGGGGACAGCAGACGCGGTGCGCCAGTACATGTGGCTGTTTGAAACCTGGGACGTGGACCAGTATCTGATTCTGTCGGGGGACCATCTTTACCGCATGGACTACCGGGAATTCATCGGGCATCACATCCGCACCGGCGCGGACATTACCCTGTCGGTGATCCCGGTGGAGGAAAAGCGGGCGACGGCCTTTGGACTGATGAAAATTGACGAGACCGGGCGGGTTGTTGCGTTCCGGGAAAAACCCAAGGGGGATGCCCTCTACGAGATGCGGGTGGATACCACCAAGCTGGGGCTGCCGCTTGAGGAGGCCCTGCGCAAACCCTACATTGCCTCCATGGGGATTTACGTCTTCAACAAAGACATTCTCAAGAAACTCTTGATGGAGGACCCCAGCCGCACCGACTTTGGCAAAGAAGTGATCCCTGCCGCCATCAAGGACTACAACATTCAGGTCTATTTGTTCACCGACTATTGGGAAGACATCGGCACCATTGAATCGTTTTATGAGGCGAATTTGGCCCTGACCAAGCAACCCAATCCCCCCTTTAGTTTCTACGATGAAAAGGCGCCGATTTATACCCGCTCCCGCTATTTGCCCCCTTCCAAACTCTTAAACTGTGAGATTGTGGAATCGCTGGTGAGCGAGGGCTGCATTTTAAAAGAGTGCCGAGTGCGCCATTCGGTGCTGGGGATACGTTCCCGGATTCAATCCGGTTGTGTGATTGAAGACACGTTGGTGATGGGAGCAGACTACTACGAACCCTACGAGCAACGGTTTCCCGACCCGCTAGACTCCCATATCCCCGTGGGCATCGGTGAAAATACGGTGATCCGCCGCTCGATTGTGGACAAGAATGCTCGCATCGGGCGCGACGTGCAGATTATCAACAAAGACTGGGTACAGGAGGCGGACCGGGAAGCCCTAGGGTTCTACATCCGCAACGGCATCGTGGTGGTGATCAAAAACGCAACGATTCCCGACGGCACAATTATCTAGCCCGTTCCCGCAGCTGGGCCGGAATCACCACCGGCGGCTGCTCCAGCGTGATCCGCAAAACCCGTTGGGGGTCTGGATACTGCGCTAGTTCCGGGGTTGGGGGCCGCCAGAGCAGGCCGGAGAGAACACCCCCTACTAGCGCCGAGGCCGCCACAAGTACCCCGCTCCAAACCAAGCGTTTACGAGCGCGGCGGCTCAGGCGAGTTATCACCCCCGCCACGACCTCATCGGCGGACATCCCCAGCGGGGGCGCGGGTAATGCCTGACAGCATTCGTGCAGGTGGACCAACTGGCGGTAGAGCTGCTGGGTTTCGGGGTCGGTGGTCAACCAGTATTCCACTAGGGCGCGCTCTTCGGGACTGGCTTCCCCGTCGAGGTAGGCGCTCACCAGTTCAAAACGGTCGAGAGACTCAGGACGGGTAATCGGCATAGGCGAAAGCGGCACACCCGCTACTACTATGGCACAAAACTAGCTGTCGAGGTAGGGCTTGAGTTGCATCTGCAGACGCGCGCGTGCACGGGCAATGCGGGATTTGACTGTTCCCAGAGACGTCCCCGTGATCTCGGCAATTTCCTCGTAGGCCAGACCGTCCAACTCCCGCAGGATGATGGTAGTGCGAAACACCTCCGGCAACTCGGCGATGGCCCGTTGCAGGCGCTCGTAAAACTCCTGGGTCGCCAGGTCATCACCTGGACCTGGCCCGTCGCTGGCAACATCCCAGTCCATTTCCGCATGGCCCATCTGGCGGGGGGCGTCCAAGGAAACCGTAGCCTGCTGGCGCTTGCGGCGGCGCAGTTCGTCGTAAAAGAGATTGGTGGCAATCCGGCTTAACCAACTCCTAAACTTCTTGGGGTCCTGGAGTCGTTTAATATGGCGGTAGGCTCGCACCCACACCTCTTGGACAAGGTCGGCGCGGTCTTGCCAGTCGGCGGCCAAGTGGTACAAAAGGCGTTCCACGTGGGTCTGATGGCGGCGCACCAGTTCCGTGAAGGCGGCGCGGTCGGGTTGAAACCCCTGTTGGCAACGACAGACCAACTCCTCGGTTGACAGTTTGCCCACAGGCACAGACGGCACCTCAAAGCGGGACCAAGAGGCAGACAACGTCGGATTCATGGGTGAGCCTTATCGTTCAGTGTCTAACTGGTTGAGACGTTATGGCCTGGCCCAAGTTCCTGCGCGTTATTTCCATCTTAATCCTGACGGCGGTTCCCCTTGGCTGCGGCTTGCGTCCTCGGGTGCGTCCCTTGCCCCAGGACCCGGCCATCCAGGCCTATTTCAATCAATCCCAAGCCGCTGTTTACCGCGACCCCTACCGCAAAGCGGTCCCCAGCCGCTACGGCGATAACTTCGAGGCGATTATTCTGCAGGAGATCGAGAACGCCACCCGTTCCATAGACGTGGCGGTGCAGGAAATTCGGTTGCCCCTGGTCGCCAAGGCCCTGGTGAGAAAGCACCAGGCGGGGGTGCGGGTGCGCGTGATTTTAGAAAACACCTACAACGTGGCCCTGAGCCAGCTCACTGAAGCGCAGGTGGATGAACTCAACCCCCATAGCCGCAGCCGCTACGAAGAGGTCTTTAAACTCATCGACACCAATGGCGATGGACGGCTCAGCCCGGATGAGGTCAACAATGGCGACGCCATCATCATCCTGCAAAACGGCAACGTGCCCCTAATTGACGACACCGCCGATGGGTCCAAAGGCAGCGGCCTGATGCACCACAAGTTCATGGTTTTTGACGACCGGCGGGTGCTGGTGACCTCGGCCAACTTCACCACCAGCGATATGCACGGGGATTTTGGTTCCCCAGAAAGTCGCGGCAACCCGAATGCGCTGCTGGTCATTGATAGTCCCGAGGTAGCCCGCCTATTTATCGAGGAATTTAATTTCATGTGGGGAGACGGACCGGGCGGCGCCACCGACAGCCGCTTTGGGATTCAAAAACCCCTGCGCGCGCCCCAGACGCTCAACCTCGGAAGTGGCACAGTCACGGTGATGTTTTCCCCGGCGCGGCGACGCCAGTGGCACCAAAGCACTAACGCTCTGATTGCCGAAACCTTAAGCCAAGCCCAGCGCAGCATTGACCTGGCGCTGTTTGTGTTTTCGGAACAACCGCTGGTGGACGCGATGGAACCCCTGACCGCCAAGGGCGTGCGGATCCGGGCGTTGATCGAGCCGGATTTCGCCTACAAGTACTACAGCGAGGCGCTCGATATGTGGGGGATCGCCTTACCCCGCAAAGGCACCTGCAAGTACGAACCCAACAATGCTCCCTGGTCTAATCCGGTGCGGGAGGTGGGCGTGCCCAAATTGCCCAAGGGCGACCGGTTACACCACAAATTCGGCCTGATTGATAACTACATCGTCATCGTTGGTTCCCACAACTGGACGCCCTCGGGGAATCACAATAACGATGAAACGCTACTGGTGATTCGCAATGCCACCGTCGCAGCCCACTTCCAGCGGGAGTTTGAGCGCCTGATGCAAAAGGTGGAACTGGGACCGCCAGGCTGGTTGCTCAAGGCCGTGAAGGAAGCCGACCAAACCTGCGGGGGCCTTGCCCATCCCTATCGCTAGGTCACGGCTGCTCGTCATCTCGGGGGTCGCAGGGCGCAGCCCCGTTGTTGGCTCTTTCGTTGACAACCTCTGGTGGTTGGAAAAGGGAGGACGGTCTTGACATGCAGCGGGGTGCAGTCTAGTAAAAGAAAAATCAATGTCTCACGGAGCAGTTAAGGCGTGAAACGGTTGGTCTGGGCGGTGGGGGTGGTGGGGCTGGGCGTTTTACCCGCCCACGCGCAGCCAGTGCGTACCCTCCAGCGGATTCCCCTGCGCAACTTGGGTTACACCCGTCCGGTGGTATTGCGGGGGCCGAATCCCGAATTCGGTGTGAGTCTTCCCCTCTTGAGTCGCAATTTGGATACCAAGCAAAGTTTTGTGCAATTGGAATTGGCCCCTTCGCCGGTGTTGCGACCCAATTCCACCGTGCGCGTTTTGGTCAACGGTCGTCCAGAGCGCGTGTTTTTGGTGAAGGATTTGTTGCCCCAAAAAAGCGTGCGGATTCCGTTGCGGTTGCCGCCACCGGGGGAGCAGTTCCTGTCGGTGGAAGTGCAGGGATATTTGCGAATCAGCCAGAATTTTTGTGACGACGCCGCTTCGGGCAATTTGTTTTTGACGGTTGGGGAAAACAGTTTTTTCCAGCTTGCCCAGACGGAGACTGCCCCACCCATTAACGGCTGGTTTCGCCCGACCTACAACCGGGTGGCGCTGGTGGTGCCTCCCCAGATGGACGCCGCAACCACGCAAGCCGCGCTCTGGCTGTACAGTGTGCTCAGCTATCACTTTCGGGACACGCGGGTGCCAGTGCAGTGGTTCGCTGGGGATGTCGCCGCCCTGAAGTTGGACCCAAAGGTGGACGGGGTGGTGCTGTTGCACCGGGACGCCCAAGCGCCCGATATCCATCGGCAAGGGAACCGGCTGCGGGTCAAGGCGCGACCGGAGGTGATACGTGCCCTGATGGAACTGCAACCGGCCTTTGTCGCTCCCGATGTGCGCGTCGTAGCCGCCGACGCTCCCTCTGCTCCACCGACGCGAAACCGGCGGTTGTTTGCGGAATTGGGCTGGCCGGAAACCGTTAAGACGGGCCTGGGAAATCAGAGTTTTCGCCTGACGTTTGATTTGGCCCAGTTGGGTGGACGACCACGGGACTTGGCGCTGGCGTTGCGGTCGCGGTTTGGGCAAATGAGCGAGCGGGACCGGCGGGCCCTGAGCGCCCAGATTTTCTTTAACGGCGCGCTGGTCAACAGTTTTAATGTGGGTACGGACACCCAGTTGAACGTCACCCTGGCGCTGCCGGAGCGGCGCATCCGGCGGGTCAATCACCTGGACCTGGTATTTAGCGCAACCCAGGAGGAGTACTGCCGTTTCCCCAGCCCGCTGACGGTGCAGGTGCTCGGTTCCTCCTACCTGGACTGGACGGGTTACCAGCCCCCGCGCGGGACGTTCGACGATGTGCCCCAGGCGTTTTTGGGCCAGGGGCAGGTGGTGGTGGATACGGGCAACCCTGCAGTGGTAGCGGGCACGGCTCAAGTGCTGGGGATGCTCAGCCGCTTGGGGAAACGACCGCTGCTTCCCCAGGTGGTGCCGGCCAGCGAGATCACCGACTGGAACAATTTACCGGGACGACCGGCATGGCGGTTAGTGGGTACAGGGCCGCAGACGCCCTTCAACAGTCCGATTCGCCTGGGCCAGGACTTTGTCATTCTCAATCCCGTCAATCAAAAACCCCTGTTGCAAGCTCAACTGGGCGCCAGTATCGGCGTACTCCAAGCCTTTTTGCACCAGGGCGCGCCAACCCTATGGTTATCCTGGTGGGGAAATGCAACGGATGTCGTCGCTCGGACCGGCGCAGTTTTAGCTGACCCAATTGCGGGTTGGGGCCATCAACTGCAGGGGAATGTGGCGACGGTGACGCCCCAAGGCACTGTGGAGATGTGGGACCTGACAGGCGAGACCCTGGAGGTGCGCTATCCCGCTGAGCTAAATTGGTGGTTGGTCCTGCGCCGCTACCGCTGGGTGTTGCTGGCGCTGTTTTTGGTCTTTGGCGGTCTGGCGGCTTGGCGCTTGTACCGGCGCCTAGGTCAGCCTCCAAAACCCCCGACGCCTCCTTCCTAAGTCATGCAGCCGTTTGACCCCGCCGCGCTGGTCACTGCGGGTTTGCTGACACCGGAGCAATGGCAACAGCTCCAGCCGCGCCTTAGGGATTGCCCATTGCGGGACGCTTTGAAAGAATTGGGGATAACCGAGAGCGCCTACATCACTGTGCGGGCCAGGCTGACAGGGGAACCATTACTCCGGGATTGGCTGAAGAACCACCGCTTGGATTTGGGGCTGAGTCACGCACGTCCACCCTATTACTGGAGTCAAACAGAGCTATTTCCCTGTGCCTGGCGAGATGAACGCACGCTCCTTGTGGCGGTGACCGACCAGAGCCACTTTCACGCCCAGACCATTATCGAGCACATTTGGCCTCACGCACGGGTGGAACCCCTGTTGGCGACGGCGACGGAAATTGCCCGCTTGGTCGTGAGTTTGCACCTGGGGAAAAAATTGATTGAATTGGGAATGCTCAACCGTCAACAGTGGCAAGATGTTCTGGAAATTTACCGGCGCACTGGCTCTCCCGTTGGCCAAATCCTGACTCGCCTGGATTACGTACGACCTCAAGCCCTGCTGCAGGTGCTGGCGGAACTCACGGGCTGTCCCAGCTATTCCAAGCTCATCGGCACGCCCGCTTGGTCAATGGATGAACAACTGGTGCGGCGGTTTGACCCTCAAGTGATGGTACGGCGGTTGTTTATTCCCCTAGGCTGGATTGATGACCAAACCCTGCTGGTGATGGTGCAAGACCCGCTAGATATTCACGTGGATGCCGAAATTCACCAGCAATTTCCGGCGGTGCAAATCACCAAAGTCCTGGGCACCGAAAGCGATGTGACCTACCTGCTGGATTCGGTGTTTCGCCAGTTGTGGAGCTGGCAAGCGGTGTACCGGCTGTTGGCTCGCTCGCCGCGGGAATCCGCCGCCCAAGTTTTTACAGCAGCCCAAATTTTCAGCCTGTATGCGCTCGGAGCGGTCTTTCTCTGGGGCCTGCTCAACGACACGTCCCTCACCCTGGCGATTGCGCTATCTGGGATCAACGTGTTTTACATTGCCGCTATTGGCTTCAAACTGCTGTTGAGTTTGGTGGGAGCGGTAGACCGCAAGCAGTATATCTCTAAAGAAGAAATTGCCCAGTTAAAAGATGAGGAATTGCCGGTTTATACCATCCTGGTGCCCGTTTATAACGAGCCAGCCATTGTGTCCATGTTGATCAAAGGGCTAGGGCAGTTGGATTACCCCAAAGAAAAACTGGATGTGCTGCTACTTCTGGAAGAAAACGACCGGGTGACCATTGAAGCGGCCAAAGCCGCCAATCCCCCCCACTACATTCGCTTCATTTACATTCCCGACAGCAAACCCAAAACCAAGCCCAAGGCGTGCAATTACGGCTTGGCCTTTGCTCAGGGACAGTATTTAACCATTTACGACGCCGAAGATTTGCCCGACCCCGACCAACTTAAAAAAGCCATCATCGCCTTTCGCAAGGGGCCGCCTAACTTGGTGTGCGTGCAGGCGGCGCTCAATTACTTCAACCGGGACGAAAACTTCCTGACCCGCATGTTCACGCTAGAGTACTCCTACTGGTTTGACTATCTACTGCCGGGGTTGGACCGCCTGGGTTTGCCGATTCCGCTGGGAGGAACTAGCAACCACTTCCGCACGGACCGGTTGTTGGAGCTGGGAGGCTGGGACCCGTTTAACGTGACGGAGGATGCCGACTTAGGCATTCGCGCCAGCCAACGGGGCTACCGCGTCGGCGTGATTGATTCGACGACCTATGAGGAAGCCAACTGTCGCCTAAAAAACTGGATTCGCCAGCGCTCTCGCTGGATCAAGGGGTATATGCAGACTTGGCTGGTGCATAACCGCGACCCCTGGCGCTCCCTGCGCACGTTGGGTTTGGCGAACTGGCTAGCCTACCAATTTTTTGTGGGCGGCACGGTGGTTTGTTTCCTGAGCAATCCCATCCTTTGGCTTCTGTTTATTTATGCGATGATTTGGCGTACTCCCTGGCTGGAGCAGTTGTTCCCGGGCTGGGTCTTGTACATTTCCCTGTTTAATTTGATCCTGGGCAACAGCATCGGGATTTATCTCAATATGATTGCGGTCTTTCGCCGGCGGTACTACGGTTTAACCCCCTATGCCCTGCTCAATCCGGTGTATTGGTTGTTGCATTCGACGGCGGCCTACATGGCTCTGTGGCAGTTGTTCACCAAACCCTTTTATTGGGAAAAAACGGTTCACGGCCTGAGTAAAATGACCCCCCACACGTCCCTAGCCAAACCACCACAACCACAGGGGCACTAGCAGCAAAATGCCCACAGTGGTCAGGGCAATGGTCGCCGCTAGAATATCCCGGTCTAATTCGTATTCTTCGGCAAAGATCAGGGTGGCCATGGCGGTCGGCATCCCAGCCATCAGCACCACCGCCAAGCGCTCACCGTCTTGGACCTGCAAAACTGTTAACCCAAGTCCCACCAGCAACGGCATGACCGCAATGCGCATCAAAGTCGGCCAAGCGGCCAGCCGCCAACAGCCGTTCCACCCTACCTGACACAACCGCCAGCCTGTTAAGACAAACGCCGCGTCAATCACCAGGGGCACGGATTGGTCCAAGGCCGTTTCCAGCCAGGTCGGAAAGGGCAAAGGGCGACAGAAATAACTCAAGGCAAAGGCCCATAGGGTCGGCGTGAGCAGCACCTTTTTCCAGTCGTAGCCGGTTGCGGTCTGCTGGGCGCCAAAATAGCTAGCCACCAAAATCCCGATGCCGTAGGTCCCCAGCAGGTTATTGGTCAGGCTGTAACTCACGACCCAGTCCCAGGCCTGCGCATCCACTAGCCCCGGCGCAATCCCTAGCCCGACAAACCCCGTATTCACCAGCGTTCCCGCCAGGACCAGACTCCCCTGCTGGGCGACCGTCAGTTTTTCGGGCCACCAGCCCAATCCCAGCCACATCAAGGTCAAATTCAGTCCCAGCACCGCCAGCGCCAGCAGCGGCACCACCCACACCAATCCGTCGAAATCCGTATGCCGCACCAGCGCGAAAATCTGCAAAGGCACCCCCACCCAGTACAACGCTCGCCCCAATAAGTGGGGAAACAACTCCGGCAGCCACCGTTGCGTTAACAACCCCAGCCCTGTCCAGACCACAAACGGCGTGTAAACGTGTATGACAGATTCCATCAACGTTCGGTTATTGCCCGCACTAATTACGGTTTCTGCGGCTGCGTCCTACAACTGGGCTGCTCCAGAATAAGATTAGCAGGTCGAAGGTGAAAGCCGAAGACCCTGCAAAACCAACGTCAACAGGAGGTGAGGGTTATGGCCTTAGTACGGTGGGTGGACCCGTTCCGGGAATTGGAAGTCATGCGACGGCAGATGGACCGGCTGTTTGATGAAATGCTGCGCTTTGACCGGGATACTCAAGCCAGCCGGGGAGTGGACTGGATTCCAGCAGTGGAATTGCA
The DNA here is from genome assembly GCA_025062155.1 of Gloeomargarita sp. SKYB120. Classification (NCBI taxonomy): domain Bacteria; kingdom Bacillati; phylum Cyanobacteriota; class Cyanophyceae; order Gloeomargaritales; family Gloeomargaritaceae; genus Gloeomargarita; species Gloeomargarita sp. SKYB120. Next base: position 58,017 of record JANXAM010000001.1, read on the forward strand.
GGACACGCCTGATGCCTTGATCCTGAAGGCGGAAATCCCAGGGGTTAAAAAGGAAGACCTGGATGTGAGTGTCACGCGGGAAGCAGTGCAAATTGCCGGTGAACACCGCTTTGAAAAACGCGAAGAAAGCCAGGGCGCAGTTCGCACTGAATTGCGGTATGGGCGGTTCCAACGGGTGATTCCCTTGCCCGTGCCGGTAGCCCACGACCAAACCAAAGCTGAATACCGCGATGGCATCCTGACGCTGACGTTGCCCAAGGCGCCGGAAGTCCGGACTCAAGTGTTCAAACCTCAACTGACCGAAGCCCAAAGCTAGTAGCCCAACATCTCTCCCTGCTGGTTTCGGTTGCCCCCGGAGCGGGGGAATTTTTTTGTCCCGGCATGGCCAAGCCAGCAAGCGGGCGATGGGCATTCGTCAACAGCAGAGTCACGCTCCGCCATCAATAGTGATAGGTTCATCCGGCATAAGAACCGGCGCTTCAGCTTTCTGCTCTCGCTACTTTGCTTCGCACCGGTCCACGCTTTTAGGGGACAACCCTAACAGGGCTGCCCAGGTTGACGAGCAACCGTTCCTAAAGCTATGGACATTTGTCCACAGGCTGCTGGGCAAACGGCACTCCCAACAACTTCTCCCGCCGCCAACGGCATCCCACCGGCAAGCCACTGTTGCACGCAAACCAGGCTCGCAGATGGTCAGGTGGCCGGAGACTCACACGACCCAGTGACTGCGGTACGACCGCCGCTAGCACCTGAGCGAAAGCCTGTCAAAACGCCCACCCATGCTTCTCCCGATTCCTTGCAGGTAGGGAAAAGGTGCCGTGGACAGCGCGCCAAAGAACAAGCGGACTTTCTACCCAGGCGCAGGACGCTTCTATAGCTAAGCCATTTCTGCTTGTCATGTCTTGGGGCCGTAGGGCATGGCTCTGCTTTAGGTTCTCCTGCCATCGACCTGACAAACTGAAGCAGCTCAACCATAACCAAACCCCCTGTGGTTTGGCCAATCCCTTGACTTCGTTGACAGATATTCATCTCTGGCTACAAAAGTGCATAAATGGTTCAGCAGTCGCTAAACCTGGCCGGCGTTGGCCAACTAGGTCGCTAGGTTGGATTTCTTCCAGAACTCTTATGGGTAATGGCTGAGAGCCTCAGGGCATCAGACGTGACGCCAGCCCGCCAAATGTTTCCAGCTATGAAAGCAGGACAGTCAGCTGTGGGATAATCTGACCAGGGGTGGTGGAGCCTGCGATGGGCACCAAAAGCGCGGAAGTTATTGCCATCGGGACGGAATTACTCCTAGGGGAAATCACCAACACCAACGCCCAATTTCTGGCCCAGGAGTTGGCGGCGCTGGGGATTCCCCACTACTTCCAAACGGTGGTCGGGGATAACCTCGAGCGGATTCACCAGGTGTTGGATGTCGCTACTCGCCGTTCCCAGTTGATTCTCTGCACGGGCGGCCTGGGACCAACCCCCGACGACCTGACGACGGAGGCGATTGCCCATTTTTTTGACGTGCCCCTAGTGGAACATCCCGAAATTTTTGCGGAGATTCAAGCCAAATACGCCCGCCGGGGCCTGCCAACGCCGGAGAATAACCGCAAACAGGCGTTTTTACCTCAAGGCGCGCAGGTTTTACCCAATCCACGGGGGACGGCGCCGGGCATGATCTGGTCACCTCGCCCCGACGTGACGATCATGACCTTTCCGGGGGTGCCCAGCGAGTTGCAGGCCATGTGGCGGGAGACGGCGGTCCCCTACCTGCAGGCTCACGGCTGGGTGACGGAGGTGTTTTTGAGTCGCAATCTGCGGTTCTGGGGGATTCCCGAAGCGGCACTCGCGGAAAAGGTGCGAGATTTTTTTGATTTGACCAATCCCACGGTCGCCCCCTATGCCGGTCGAGGGGAAACCCGCCTGCGAATTACAGCTAGAGCCAAGGACCGGGAAACCGCGCTGGCCCTGATTGCGCCCGTGGAAGCCCAACTGCGGGAGCGGGTGGGAGCTGATTGCTACGGCGCGGATGAGGACACCCTGGCGCAGGTGGTGGGACGGCTCTTGCAGCAACGGCGGGAAACGCTGGCGGTTGCGGAATCCTGCACCGGTGGGCTGTTGGGCGCCCTGATTACCGATGTGCCGGGGAGTTCAGCCTATTTTCAAGGGGGTATCGTTGCCTACGCCAACGCAGTGAAGGAACAAGTGCTCCATGTGCCGGCGACGGTACTGGCGACCCAGGGGGCGGTGAGCGCCGAGACCGCCGTCGCGATGGCCACCGGGGTACGGGAACACTTGGGAACGACCTGGGGCGTGAGCATCACCGGGATTGCCGGGCCAGGAGGTGCCACTGCAACCAAACCCGTGGGACTGGTGTATATCGGGCTGGCGGGACCCGCCGGGTCAGTCCACCACTGGGAGCATCGCTTCAGTCCCGAGCGGGGGCGGGATTGGATTCGCCATTTAAGCGCCTGTCAAGCCCTCGACCACCTGCGGCGTGTACTGCTGAACGCAGTCTAGGAACTGCTGGACCTGCTGCGCACATCCTCCCCAGTGGCAATGCAGATAGGACGCATGGAGCGTGGCATGGCCGTAGTACGGCTGGGGTTCGCCGCCGACAACCTGGGAGTAATGAAATTCATGGCCGGTGAGGGTTTGCCCCTGGCGGACAAAACACGTATCTTGGGTGGCCTGCACGCACCGGTAGCCTAGGGTTAAACGCCCCGTCATAGCGGTTGTCAAGGGCAGCACTCTCGCCATGGGCCACGCCTGACCCGCCTGGTCTATCAACGCTTCCCCCAGCACCATCAATCCGCCACACTCGGCATAGACAGGGAGACCGTGCGCGATGCGCTGGCGCAGGTCACGCCAGAGGTCTGACCGCTGGCTCAGAGGTTCGGCGTGGAGTTCCGGGTAGCCCCCACCTAGCAGCAGGCCGTGAATGGTATGCGGCAACGGCCCATCCCGCAGCGGACTCCAGAAATGCAAGGCCACCCCCGCTACCTCTAACAGGGCAAACAGGTCGTCGTAGTAAAAACAGAAGGCTTCATCGTAGGCAACGGCCAGGGTCACCGATTTGGCGCAATGAAGAGTCGGCCAAGGGGGAAGCGCCGGACTCTCACCGGAAACCCGTAATAACGGTCGCAGTACCTGCCAGTCAAAACAGTGCTGACCAACGTGAGCTAAGGCGTCGCGCCAGGTTGCGAAGTCGGCGATCTCTAAGGGCGTGACCAGTCCCAGGTGGCGTTCAGGACGGTGCAAGGCATCCGTGCGCCGGCATTCTCCCACCACTGGAATCCCCACAGGCGCCAGGGCTTGACGCAGAAGTTCACTGTGGCGGTCACTGGCGACGCGGTTAAGGACAACGCCCGCAATAGGGAGCTTGGGGTCCCACGTTGCGTACCCCTGCACCAAGGCCGCCACCGAACCGGCTAGGCGCTGGCAATCCACCACCAGCACCACTGGCAAATCCAGCAGCTTAGCAATTTCCGCTGTACTGCTAGGGCCGTCAAACAGGCCCATGACCCCCTCCACCAGGGCGTAAGCAACGTCTGCAGTGTAGTAGGCATAACAACGCTGGAGGTAGTCCGGCGACGTCAACACCGTATCCAAGTTGGGGCACGGGCGTCGGGTGAGCCAGCGATGCCACAGCGGGTCCAGGTAATCCGGCCCCACCTTGAACGACTGCACGGGTTCACCCCAAGCCGTCAATGCCGCCAAAATGGCCAGGGCAACGGTGGTTTTGCCAACACCACTTCGCTCACCCGCCAGTATTAGTCCCATCTAATCCACAAGCACCTTGGGCGGGAGTAACCACAGCAATTGCGCCGCACCCACCGGCGACCCTTGCTCCGGCACCTCTAGCAGAACCACCCCCGCTTTTTTCACCACCAGCCTGTCGCGCACTTCACCCCACACCAGGCGTTCCGCCCAATGGCCCAAATCCGGTTGATGCCCCACCAAAGCGACTGGACCACCTCCTTGGGCGCGCCATTCCTGCCACCAAACGAGCCATTGCTGCCAATCTCCCCCCGGCTGCAACGCCTCGTGGACCACCGGCATTGGCCCCAGACCCGCCTCATGGCAAATCATCGCCGTTTGACTCGCCCGCAGGTAGGGACTGGTGAGAATCGCCTCCACTTGTACCCCTAACGCCACGAGCCGTTGGGCTACCGCGCGCGTTCTCTTGTAGCCTTCCTTGGTCAAGACCCGCTGGCTGTCGGGCTGGTCCGGCTCCGGTTCCTGGGCAATCCCGTGACGAATCAGGTAGAGCTTCATACTTCTGATTCTAAGGCCTGCACGAGGGCATGAAATTCCTGGGCAAAGGTCACCTGGGCGCGATTGGTCTTGCCCCCGATGTACAACTGTTGCCCTACCCACAATCCCCAGATCTGGCTGTAGGACACATAGCTCATCAGCACGCCGGCCATCAAACCGGCAAAGCCCAGGTACAACAGGGGAAGGCCGGGGTCGGATTTGATCTGCAACCCCGTACTGCCTACAATTTCCGTCAGTTGCAAGGTCAGGTCTCCTACCTGCACCGGCGTTCCCACGCGACCGGTGGTGAGCAGTTGCCCCTGGGAATCGTAGAGCAAAAACAACCCCTGCAAATCGGGAATGACCAGAGATACACCCACGCTCAAATCCGGTTTTAAGGGCAACCAGGTGCCCCAGAGTTGGCGACCGTTGGCGGCGGTAAAGGGGCTGACGGGAATTTGCAGCACGGGGCTCTGGTTCAACCGCAGGCGGACACTGTCAATCCCCCAACTGGTCTGGTAAACGCTCAAGCCGCGCCAGCGCAGGGGATGGTTGACCGAAATCGTCTGACGGACCACCTCTTGTCCCTGGTCGTTCAACAGCCCCAAATCAGTGTAGAACTGGTCAATGTCGCCGCTGGCGGTGTAGGTTATCCAAAAGCGATGTACCCGCCCCTGGACATTCGGTAAATGGCGCACCAAGGCTCCCGCGTTGACCACATGGCGCAGCTGAAAATCCTGGCCGCTGGGCACCATTTCCTGGACCAAAAAGCCGGTCAGGGAACTCACCAAGCCCCCCAGGAGCACCACCACCAGACTAGCGTGAACCAGGATAGGGCCGAACTTGCCGACCAACCCCTTGCGAGCGTAGAGTTTTTCCCCGTCGCTGACCACCCAGTAGCCCCTGCGCCGCAGCAGATGGGCGCATGTTTCGACCGGCACGGCGGGACAGGTTTGGCTCAAACTCAGGCGGGCAATTTGCTCCGGTCGTTGACAGTAGTACCAGGTGCGAGCTGCCCGCAGCGCTGGCCACTGGCGCAGGGCGGTGCAGGTCAGTAAGCTGGCTCCAAAGAGCAACAACAGGCTCAAGTACCACCAAGTTTGGTAGACGTGGTCCAGACCCAAGGCGAGAATCACGCGCCAACTCAAAAACCCCAACAGCGCCGGATGTTCAGGGTAGTGGGTCTGGTAAAAGGCCAGGGACTCCCCCTGCTCGATGACCGTCCCGGCCACGCTGGCGATGGCAATCCCCAACAGCAATCCAATCGCCAGGCGCAAATCGGCCATAACCTGCACCAGAGCACGCCACCAGTCACGCAGCGCTCGCCACGGCGTTTGCCACCACCTGGCCAAACTCGTCATGGATTGCGTTTGCCCTTGCCTGCGATCCCCATGCTAAAGCAATTGCCCAGCCGCCTGCCGCGCCTGTAACTGGGCAAGCCACTGGTGAGGGGCGCTTCCCTGGGCGGTGAAGACCACCCGGCGTCCGGTGAGGTCACCGTTTTGCCAGTGCAGGTGGAGATAGCAGGGGGGCCACGCCGGTAAACGCTCCGGCCATTCGACGGCGACAATCCCCGGCGGCGCCTCCAGCCAGTAGTACTCCGGTTGCAACTGCTGCACCTCGGCGGGACTGAGCCGGTACAGGTCCAGGTGATACAGGGGAATCCGCCCCTCGGGGTACTCCTGCACCAGGGCAAAGGTGGGACTCGTCACGGGTTCCGCGATGCCTAGCCCCCGGGCCAGGCCCTGCACCAAGGTGGTTTTGCCGCTGCCGAGGTCTCCTTGCAACAAAAGCACAGCCCCGGCAGGCAACAGTTCCGCAAGCACCATCCCTAACCGCACCGTCGTTGGCGCATCCGGCAGCATTACCACCATGCCTGTACCCGCTGATACCACCGCATCAGGACACGGGCCAGTCGCTGGGGGTGGTGTTGAACCTGGCCTGTTTGGGGGTCTTCCTGGGTCACATCCGCTAGCAGCAACCGATAGCCCATGCGCAGCACCTGTTCCCGGTCCAATTCCACAAATTCCGCGCCGACCTGGGCATAGCGCGCTAGGGCCCCCGGCGACGGCGGTTTCTTTTGCACCAGCACCACATCAAAAATGCGTCCGCCGGTGACCTGCTCAATTGCCCGCAGGTGGTCCGACACCCGGTAGCCCTGGGTTTCCCCTGGTTCGGTCATGGCGTTGCAAATGTAAATACGGGGGACCGTCGCGCGGGCAATCGCGTCGGTAATCTCTGGCACTAACAGGTTGGGGATCACGCTGGTGTAGAGACTGCCCGGCCCCACCAGGATCAAATCCGCCTCCTCAATGGCTTCAATCGCTCTAGGCAAGGCGGGAGGATTGGCGGGCGTGCAGCCAATGCGGACAATGCGCCCCCTGGCCTTGGGGATTTGGGACTCCCCCTCGATGCGCCGACCATCGGCCAATTCCGCCCACAGATGCACATCCGCCATCGTCGCCGGCAAGACTTGCCCTCGCACCGCCAGTACGCGGGAACTGGCGGCAATCGCCTGCTCCAGACTGCCGGTGATGTGGGTCAGGGCGGTCAAGTACAAATTGCCAAAGCTGTGGCCGCACAGGCCCTCCCCCGCCTCAAACCGGTACTGGAACAGAGCGGTCAACAGTTGTTCTTCGCTAGCCAGCGCCGCCAAACAGTTACGGATGTCCCCTGGCGGCAACACCCCCACCTCCCGTCGCAGGCGTCCCGACGACCCGCCATCGTCCGCCACCGTCACAATCGCTGTGATGTTGCTGCTGTAGTGCTTGAGACCCCGCAGGAGCCGCGACAGGCCGGTGCCGCCTCCGAGCGCTACAATCTTGGGACCCCGGTTGCGCTGGCGTTGGGCAAGGAGCACATCCACCACGTCCTGTTCCCCCTCAGGCCGCAGCGCTTCGGTCAGGGCGCCCACCGAGCGGGTTTGACTCCAGACGATCAGCCCCAACCCCATCAGGATAGCCAGCGGCCCGGAAATATGGCTGGGGATCACCGCCGCCAAACCCCGCAGCAGACTCTCGGTTAGTTGCAGCAAGCTGTTGACCGGCGTGAGCCGCAGCAGGATGGAGAATCCCAGCACCACCAGCACCGTGCCGATAAAGGTCAAAAGCAGCCAGCGCTTGACGAATACCCCTGGCCTGAGCCACTTGAGCCACTGCCGCAAACGCGAAGGCGCGTATTTACCCATGCGTCACCACACCCAGGTCGGTTTTGACTCTAGCAGATGGGCGGGCGCGCGGGAAAGTCATGACGCTAGTACTCGATCCCTGGCTGTGCCTTGATGCCTTGGGAGCGAAAGGGATGCTTGCGCAAGGTCATCTCCGTCACCAGGTCGGCAAAGTCTATAAGCGCCGCAGGAGCGCCGCGACCCGTCAGCACCACGTGGGTATGGGGCGGCTTTTGCTGTAACCCTTGTAACACCTGCGCCAGGTCCAGGTAGCCCAACCGCAAGGCCACGTTCACCTCGTCCAGGACAGTGAGGTAGTAATCGGGGTTGCGCAAGTACTCGCAGGCCACCTGCCAGGCCGCCTGGGCGCACTGCCGATCCCGTTCCCAGTCCTGGGTCTCCCAGGTGAACCCTTCGCCGAGGGTATGCCAGCGAATTCGGTCTGTCCACTGCTCCAGCACCCGCCGCTCCGCCGGATACCAGGCCCCCTTGATGAACTGCACCACCGCCACCCGATAGCCATGCCCCAAGGAGCGCAACACCATCCCAAGCGCCGCCGTCGTTTTGCCCTTGCCATCCCCCGTGTGCACGATCACCAGGCCCTTTTGGGTGCAGCGCTCCAGGTACTCGGCTTGTGCCCGTTGCCGCTGCTGCATCTTCCGCCGGTACTGCTCGGGCGTGAGCACACTATTTCGTCTTGCGGGAACTGGATTTTTTCTTTTCCGTGGCTGGAGGCGCTGGTTCAGCCGCAGGCTCCGGGGCTGCCGTCGCTACCGGTTCTGGCGTTGGTTGGGTTGCGGGTGCGGCCACTGGTTTAGCCAACTCCTCCCCGAGCCGGTAGCGGGTAAACCGCCGCACGCGGATGTTTTCCCCCACAAGCGCAATCGTCTGTTTGATCAAATCCCGAACAGTGATGCTGGGGTCCTTGATGTAGGGCTGGTCGAGCAGGCAGCGCTCCTTGAACAATTTATCTAAGCGTCCTTGGACGATCTTTTCCCGCACGGCTTCCGGCTTGTTGGCCAGGTCCTCCCGACCCATTTCAATCGCCCGTTCCCGCTCAATGACTTCCGGCGGCACCTCGCTCATGTCCACGTATTCCACGTTTTCCGTCGCGGCGATTTGCAGGGCCAAATTATGGGCCAGATTTTGGAAGACCTCCCCCCGCGCCACAAAATCCGTTTCACAGTTCAGTTCCAACAACACCCCTAGCTTGCCGCCGGTGTGGATGTAGCTGTAAATCAATCCTTCGGTGGTGCTGCGACCGGCCTTTTTTTCCGCCGAAGCGAGACCTTTTTGCCGCAGGTATTCCACCGCTTTTTCGATGTCCCCGTTGCTGTGTTCCAGGGCTTTTTTGCAATCCAGCACCCCCGCGCCCGTTTTCTCCCGCAGGGCCTTGACCAACTGGGCGGAAACTTCGGCCATAACGACTCCTGTTGACTGGCTTTATTTTAATCTAACCGCTTCAGAGGTCCACTTCGTCCGGGAGGTCTTCGGCTTCCTCTTCCTCCACTTCTTCCAGGAAGGATGCGTCACCCGCATCCACCGGTTCTTCTTCCTCCATCTCTTCCATCGCTTCGGCCATGTCGTCTTTTTCCTGGCCGCTGCGGCCTTCGCAGATAGCGTCCACCAGTTCCCCCAAGATGAGCTTGATGGAGCGAATGGCGTCGTCGTTGGCGGGAATGGGCACGTCTACCAAATCCGGGTCGCAGTTGGTATCCAGCAGCGAAACGATGGGGATGTTCAACTTCAAGCACTCCTGTACGGCGTTGTACTCCCGTTTTTGGTCTACGATGACCACCACATCCGGCAGGCGCCGCATCATCTTGATGCCCCCCAGGTACTTGCGCAGCCGTTCGAGCTCCCGCCGCAAGGTCGCCGCTTCTTTTTTGGGTAGGAGGTCCAGCGCCCCGCTCTCGGCTTGCCGCTCCAGCTCCTTGAGCCGCTCCACCCGTGATTTGATGGTCGTCCAGTTGGTGAGCATTCCTCCTAACCAGCGCTGGTTGACATAGTAGGCGTCGCAGCGTTGGGCCTCCTGGGCCACAATGCCGGCGGCCTGGCGTTTTGTGCCCACAAACAAAAACTTCTTGTTGTTTTCCGCCGCACGGCGCACGTACTCACAGGCTTCCTCTAGTAACTCCGCCGTCTGTACCAGGTCAATGATGTGGACGCCGTTGCGCTCGGCATAGATGTAAGGGGCCATCTTAGGGTTCCACCGCCGGGCCTGGTGACCAAAGTGAACCCCCGCCTCCAACAGTTGCGCCAGTGTGACAGCCATGACAACTCCTACGGGTTCAAATCACCTGGTCGGGTTCGCACCGAACACCCGTAGCGACCAGATGGGTTCAGCAGCTAAACAAACAATTCTTCAGTTTAGCAGAAAAAAATCAAACCAGGTCGTTGTCGGGCACAGGATGCGGTTGGGTGTCGGGTTGGGAGGACGTCTTTAGGGGTTCGTTGTAGACTGTCACGGGCAAGCCCGCCCCCTGGAGACCCTGGCGGATGCGCTGAGGACTGCTCGGCCAGAGAACGAACAGGGGATAGAGTTTTTCCGCGCCTTCGTTATAGACCTCGCTGTAGCGGGGCGGCATGACCCACTCGTAGGGTTGAGCCAGTTGGATTTGGGTCTGTCGCCAGCGCTGCATCAGGTGGGAAAAATCCTCCCCCTGGCGATGGATAAACACCAGCACTTCCTGCTCGGTTTTGACGCGCCACACGGGGTCGCAGGGGAGTAACGCCAGCTCGCAGGGCAATTGCACCAGCCGCCCCTGTTGACGCACCAGTGGGAGAACGATGGGAATCAAACTCAGTTCCTGGCGGCGCATGCTGGGAAGCAATTCCAGGTAGGCGCGGTAGGTCTTGAGCAGGGCAATGGCACCCTGCACGTGGCTTCCCCGGGCCAGCAATTCTTCGTATTCGGGGGTGGTCATGGTCTGCTCCGGGCGGCTGAGGTCCTCTCTATATTGCCCACAGACCCCCTTGCGATGCAATAGATTAGTAGTAAATGAATGAAGGCGTGACCAAGTGGGATGCTGGGGGTTTCGCGACCAACCTACTACGAGATTCTGGGGGTGTCCCCGCTGGCCAGTGGGGAGACGATTCGCCGGGCCTATCGAGAACTCAGCAAGCGCTATCACCCCGACACCACCACGCTTCCTGTGGCCATTGCCCAAGAAAAGTTCCATGAAATTAACCGGGCCTACAGCGTGCTGATTTGTCCGCAGCAGCGAGCGGCCTATGACCAACTCCTGCGGCAATCCGCTCTGACCCTAGCAGCGTCTCGTCCCTTGCGTCGGCCCGTCTACAACGATTCGGCCTATCTCGACCCCACCGACCGGCCCCTGTCGGCGGGCGAACTATTTGCCCTGTTTTTGTTGGGATTGACCTTTGTGGGTTGCTTATTTTTGGTGGTCATTCTGGGGCTGGCCCGCACGGGTACCGTCAGCGCCTAGCGCTTGTAGATGGCCAGTAACTTGGGGCCGAGCTGTTTGCTATCTAAATGGGTTTCGGCAAAACGCCGCCCGCGTTCCCCTAGAGCCTGTCGCTGCGGGGCTTCCAGGCGCCACAGATGGAGCAGGCACTGCACCAGGGTTTCTGGTTGCGCCGGGTCAAACAGCCACCCGCATCCCGCCTGTTGAAGAATGAGGGGTTGGTCGCTCACGGCGGAGGCAATCACGGGTCGCCCCGCCGCCAGATAATAGGACAACTTGTAGGGATATTGGCTGTCGGAAACGGGGCCGCCGATGCGACTGGAAATCAAGCCGTGACACTGGCTGAGGAAGGTCCCTTCTTCGCCCCTGGGCAGCGTCGGCACCACTGTCAAGTTGCTAGGCAAAGGGTTTGGCAAACGCAGGCGGTACCGGTCTGGTTGAATCCCCGCTAGCACGAAATGGATCTGGGGATAGGGTCGCAATCGCTCGACGGCGTGCAGGATCAGGTCAATCCCCTGCCAAGAACTGCCATTGCCTAGATAGCCGACCCGCAGGGGTTCCCCTGGAGGAGGCGCTGTGTAGGGAATGGCCTGCACCTCGACAGGTCCCCAGATCACCGTGACTCTGTCGGCCAAATCGGCGCCCAGTTGCTTGACGATTAAATCTCTCTGGCTATAGCTCACGGCGATGATGTGGTCGGCGCGGGTGAGACTGAGCCGCTCCAGTTGTTGAAACGTCCAGCGCGACCAGGGCCGGGCCTGGGTCATCTCGTAGCGCGTCAACCCGTGAATTTCCGTGACGATTTTGACGTGGGGATGGCGCGCCTTGTAGGCCAACGCCGCTAGGATGCCGGCGGGATTGACCAGGTGAATGACATCCGGTTGGAACTGCTGGAACGCCTGGAGCACGCCCCAGGTAAAGCGGTCGAGCCGGAAGCGGTTGGTCCAACTGTTGGGAATGGGGTGAACGTAGGGAGCCGACCCGCCGGTGGCATAGACCTGTAACGCACAACAGGCGTGCAGCGCTTTGGCCGTTAACTGCGCCCGCACCGGTGTTCCCGAGAGCCGGTCGAGGTCGAAGGGACAAACCAGGGCGACTTTCATCGTTTGGCGGCGCACAATTCCGCAAACAGATGGACCAGGTGATCCGTCAAACGGTCGAGACTGTGCAGGCGCACGACCTGTTGCCGCAAATACCCGCCGATGGCCTGCCGTTCCGTTGCGGGTAAGGCTAAGACGGCCTGCAATTTTTGCGCTAGATCCTGAGGATTGGCATGGGCAAAGAGCAGCTGGTCGGCGTACATCCCCAGCGTCTCCCGAAACCCTGGATTGGCCACCAAACACACCTTGCCACAGGCCATGGCCTCGAGGGCAACCTTATCCCCAAATCCCGTAGGGGTGAGATTGACATGGACTGTGCATTGCTGGTAAATTGCCGGTAGTTCCTGCAGGGAAACAGCAGGTTGAAAGCGAACGACATGCTCTAAATGGAGTTGACGAACCTGCGCGCGCAAAGACGTCACATATTGCTGGTCTTGGTCATTGGTTGGGTTGCCGACGATCAATACAGAAAGGGAACTAGGGAATTGCCCCACAAGTTGAGCGACTGCTGCAATGAGCGTCCCGTAATCCTTAACAGGTGAGAGCCGGCCAACTGCCAAAATTAACGCCTTTTCAGGGCTGTTTTCTGTCACCGTCGCAGGGCGAAACAAATCGGTATCAATCCCCTGGCCAACCACAACTAATTTCTGGTCGTGGCGATAGGGATAGGTGGTGGGAAAGCTGGTTAGCATTCGGTCTGACCAAAAATGGGCCAGTTTCAGGCGATTTGTCAAACTGGGGTGAGCGTACCAGGTCACGATTGGAATCCGGTGCATCTTCAAAATCGGGGCGGCCAGGTTGGTAAACAAGGGTGTCATGTGGGAAAAACACAGGTCAATCGGCTGGCGACGGAGGATTTCAAATAGAAACCTGTAAAACCGAACAGCGCGATGCGGTTCACTGTAGCCGAGTTCTTTCCCTAAGGAGTACACCTGGATGTTGTCGTGCAACTGCAGTACTCCCGCCTGCATGGTGATGACCTGGATAGAGGCCACCTTTTCCGCCAGTTTATTCAGCCAAAGGGTGGTAAATCCCAGCAGGGGATGTTGAGCATCGGTCGCCAGATTAAACACCAGGAGATGCATCGCACCATTGCCGGCATTGTTGGCAAATTTGCGCGTAGCCCTGGAGGTAGATGTGGGGACTGAAGTAGGTTTCGACCCAGGCGCGTCCGCGTTGTCCCATGGCCTTGGCCAAGTCAGGATGTTGCAGCAAATCTATCATTTTTTCCGCCAGGGCCTGTTCATCGCCAGGGGGGACCAGAAATCCATTCACTCCCTCCTGCACGATATCAGGGATGCCCCCGACCTGGGTGGCAATCACGGCGGTCCCGGTCGCCATCGCCTCCAGCAGCACCCGTCCCAAGGCCTCCGACAGGGAAGGGAGCACCAGAACCGTACTTTGCGCCATCTCATAGCAGAGCTTTTGCTGGGGCATCTCCGCTAGAAAGGCAACCTTGTCCTGTAAATGGGACTGCTCCACTTGCTGGCGCAGTGCTCGGGCGTAGGTCGGGTTTTCTGGTCGGCCAATGATTTTCAAGCAACTCTGGGGAACGCGCTGGACCACCCGCCCAAACGCCGTGATGAGATGATGCACACCCTTACGAGGGATCAAAACACCGGCATAGAGGATAGTCGGTTGTTTTTCAGGAAGCGCTTGCCCCGCCGCGAGAAAACTCTCCAGGTCGGTCCAGGCAGCAAATTGGACCAGGGGTTGGCCGTGGCTGTAGCGCTGGAGTTGGGCCTGGGTTGAACTGGAAACGGCGCGCAGGACATCCGCTTGCGCCAGGGTCCAGCGGGCGACCCACCGCATCAGACGCTTGTAAAAACCAGGCCAAACCACGCGCCGCTGCAGAAATAGATAGGTTTCAAAATCATTGTGACTTTCCACAACCAGGCAGAGGCGATAGCGCCAGCATCTGACTAGGTTTTTGACCCCCACAGCCGCCAGGGCTTCGTAGGGACTTTGCGCTATGACCACATTGACCCGATACCGCCAAATCAACGCCAACAGAATCAGGGGCGCCAGGGCAAAAAACTCGATGTAGCGCAAGACAGGTAGGGGCCACTGCGGAAGCAGATAAAAATGGGCTGCTTCCCGAAACATCCGAGGCCGCCCATCCGCGGAAAACCCGATGACATGAACAGAACCCAAATTCTTCAGTAAATTGAATTTTTTGCGATGGGTTTCGCTCAAGGGGTAGCTGTAGCGACTCCCCCCCAGAAAGCACAGGCAATCGTGACTCGATGTCGCCAGGGTCACCGTCTGCCGGTGATAAGCTGAAAAAGTTGCCTTAATCATACACCAGATGGCGACCGCACCTTCTTATCCCTGGCAGGCAGGCATTCTGACGCCAGCGGTGGAATTTGGCCCCGAACCTTTGACCGTTTTGGAAGGGCGAGTACCGCTGGAACTACGGGGAACGTTTTACCGCAACGGGCCAGGCCGATTGACGCGCGGGAACCAGCGGGTGGGTCACTGGTTTGACGGGGATGGGGCCATCCTAGCGGTGCATTTTGCCAACGGAACGGCGACAGGCTTGCTGCGTTATGTGCAGACAGCGGGTTACCAGGCGGAGGAGCGCGCAGGGCGCTATTTGCTGGCCAATTACGGGATGACCGCGCCGGGGTCTCTGTGGGACCGCCTGTTTGGCAAGAATGTGAAAAATTGCGCCAACACTTCTGTTTTGCCCTTGCCGGACCGGCTGCTGGCTCTGTGGGAAGGGGGACCACCCCATCAACTCGACCGGCAATCGCTGCAGACTTTAGGCTTGGATTTGCTGGGCAGCCTGACGCCCACATCGCCCTACTCGGCGCATCCCAAGCGGGACCCGACCAGCGGCGAGATTTACAATTTCGGGGTGAGTCTCGGGTGGCACGCCACGTTGCACCTGTACCGCAGCGACCGCTACGGGCGGATTCAAAAGCGAGCGCAAGTGCCCCTAGAAGGCTTTCCCTTGATTCATGATTTTGCGCTGGCTGGGCCTTATCTGGTCTTTTTTATCCCGCCGGTGCGCCTCAATTTGACGCCCTTAATCCTGAACCAAAAAAGCTACAGCGAAGCGCTGGAATGGCAACCGCATCTCGGCACGCAAATTCTCATTATTGACCGGGAAAATTTCCAGGTGGTGACGCGCGCCCAAGCGCCCCCCTGGTTTCAGTGGCACTTGGCAAATGGTTGCGTCGTCGATGAACGTTGGGTGCGGGTGCAATTGGTGCGCTACGCAGACTTTGCCACGAATGAATACCTGCGGGAATTGACTACGGGCCATCCGGTGACCCCAGCGCCCAGTCATCTCTGGGAAATGGAACTGGCATTGCCCACAGGACGACTGGAGCGAGCAACGCCCTTGACGGACCAAAACTGTGAATTTCCAGTGGTGGCGGAGGCGGTAGTAGGCCAGCCCTGGCGCTATACGTATTGCTCGATGAAACGTCCAGGAGCTGACGTGGTGACAGAAATTGACAGCGTTATCGGGTGCTATGACCAGCACACCCAGACGTGGCAGCAATTCGACTGCGGAGTTGGCTATTACTGCATGGAACCGGTGCATGCTTCTACGGAAGCCGGCGATTACTTGCTCAGCTTGATTTTTAACAGCAATAACCAGCAAAGTGAGTTGTGGATTTTTCCAGCTCTGTCCTTGACCAACGGCCCCTGTTGTCGCTTGCAGTTGCCCTACATTGTCCCATTTGGATTTCACGGCAAATGGGCCAAGGGCTGATCTACAATAGCCACCTGGCGGCTTTACTGGGGCCATGAAGACGGATGGGCTGCTGACAGCGCGCGGCTGGAATAATTGGCTACTCAAGCAAGCCTATCGCACCTTGGAACGAGCCTACCGGGCGGCGCAACGCATCAAAACCTTGGAGGAACGTTATGGACGCGCCCTAACGCCGGCGGCGTCGTCGGACCCAGCGGAGTCCCGCTATCTACAGGGGGTCCTGGACCGGCAATTGCTCACGATCCGGTTCAATTTGGCCCAGTTCCAAGTCTTTAACTTTCTGGTGAACCATGATGACTTGCCGTTGGAGGTCGAGCAGGGATTTCTCCTAAAACTCAACTTCATCGAACGCACCGTGGCCCCCTATCGCCAACGGTCCTCTGCACCGGCGGCAAAGGCCTCGGCTGCCCAGGAGGAATCGCCGCTGCATCGTCGGGTGAAAAAGGAGAGTGGTTCGTTTTTGACAACCCTGCAGGAATTCACCCAAGAACTGCAACCGGGCTATGAAAAACAGGTCGTGGAGGAAATCCGCGCGTTTCGGCGGCAGGGGCAAATGGCTATCCGGTTCCTGTGCCTGTTGTTGCTCTTACCGCTATTTACCCAGATCCTCACAAAAAATTTGATTTACGCGCCGCTGTTGGACCACTTCATTACGGTGCATCCGACGAGTGTCCGGCCCTTTTTCCGAGAAGAAATTCGCCAGGAAACGGTGGAAGAATTCGTCCGCTACAAGGAGATGATGGAGTTTACCCACTTGCTGGGGTTGAATCCCGATTTTTCGACGCGCCGGGAGGAAGCGCTCCAGGAAAAGGCGCTGGAAATTTTTCGCAAAAATGCCTACCGGGCGGTGGATGGGCTGGCCAATTTGCTGGCGGATTTGAGTGCGATCGCCGTTTTTCTGGTGGTGGCGCGACTTGGGCGGGAGCAGTTTCCGGTGCTGTGGGGGTTTATGGACCGCTTTTTCCGCAATCTGAATGACCCGACCAAGGTGTTTATTTTTATCCTGGTGACGGACCTGTTTGTGGGGTTCCACTCGGTGGAGGGATGGGAGGTCTTGCTGGAAACGGTATCCGAGCACTTTGGCTTGACGCCCAATCGCCGATTTATCTACGCCTTTATTGCCACGGTGCCGGTGGTGCTCGATGCGATGATCAAGTTCTGGATTTTCAACTACCTGAACCGGTCGTCGCCGTCGGCAGTGGCGGTGTTGGAGAAGATGAACCAGTGAGCCTTCCCTCGACGTTTACCAGGGTGGAGTTACTGGTCAAAGAAATTGATGTCTATTGGGTGGATACAGGGGATTGGCCGACGGAACGGATAGAAGCATTGATGGGCATCCTTCCGCCGGCAGACCGAGCAGAAATGGCGGGATTGACCTGTGCCAGAAAACGCCACTACTTCTGTCTTAGTCGCGGATTGCTCCGGATTTTGTTGGGAAGTTATTTGGGGGTTGCTCCCGCCAATCTCGGTTTCGAGCGGAATCGCTGGGGGAAGTTACAGTTACCTGGGCGGTCTTTCCATTTCAATCTGAGTCACAGCGGGACGCGCATCGTGTTTGCTCTCAGCCGGCTATATACGGTGGGGGTGGATGTCGAGCAGATCCGTCCATTGCGCTGCTTAGACCGGTTGGTGCAACGCTACTGCACACTTGCGGAACGAAGGATGTGGCAGAGGTTATCCGCCGACGCCCAGGTGCGCTTTTTCCTGCAACGGTGGGTCGCCAAGGAGGCCTATGCCAAGGCCTGGGGCACAGGTCTTGCCGGACTCCTGCGCTCGTTTCGCGACTTGGACACCACCGCCGGTGATCGCCTGGGCCTGCCAGGGGGCTGGTGGACCCAATGGCAACCGCTGGAGTTGGGAGACCCCTACGTTGGCGCGCTCTGCTGGGGCCTTACTCCGGGCGCAAGCGCATGAGCACTTGCCCAAACTCAACAGGTTGACCGTTTTCCACTAGGATTTCCAGCACTTCCCCGTTGACTGGTGCCTCCACTTCGTTCATGGTCTTCATGGCCTCGATGATCCCTAGGGTTTGTCCAGCGCGGATGCGGTCGCCCACCCGCACAAAGGGGGCTTCTCCTGGCGCCGGCGCAGCGTAGAACGTCCCCACCATCATCGAGGTCACGTCGAACAACCCCTTTTTCGTGTCCTTGGGTTCAGCGGCGGGTTTTTCGACTAGGGGAAGTGACGGCGCTGGCGCCACACCAGTAGAAGGCAGCCCCCCTTGGCCCTGCTCAATCGTCAATTCAAACCCGTTGCTTTTGAGACTGAAGGTGGTGATGTTGGTCTGGTGCAGGGTCAACAGCAATTCCTGGAGTTGCTGGAAGGTCAATTCCACAGTCACTCCCGTCCCAAGTAGGTGTCAGTGCGGGTGTCCACCCGAATGCGGTCACCCACGTTGATAAATAGGGGTACCTGGATTTGGGCACCTGTCTCGAGGGTAGCCGGTTTGGTGCCGCCTGTGGCCGTATCCCCCCGCACGCCAGGGTCCGTCTCCACCACCGTCAACACCACCGTATTAGGCAATTCAATTTCCAGAACCTGGTCCTTCCAGGTGACGACTGTCACCTCCATGTCCTCTTTGAGGTATTTGACCCGGTCGCCCAATTCCTGCGGGGAACAGCGGCGCTCCTCATAGGTCTCCATGTCCATGAAAATGTACTGGTCCCCATCGCGATAGGTATGTTGCATGGTGCGTTTTTCCAAGATCGCTTGGGGCACCATTTCCCCGGCCCGAAAGGTGCGCTCTAACACCTTGCCGGTTTGCACGTTTTTCAGGGTGGTGCGCACAAAGGCGGAACCTTTCCCGGGCTTGACGTGCAAAAACTCCACAACCCGCCACACGGAACCGTCCAGCTCAATTGTGACACCGGGTCGAAAATCGTTGCTGGAAATCATAGCGCCTATTTCGGGGTAACGGGTTTTATTGTACCCTTAGGCGACCCTCTCACCGATACACCCCCCAGACGCGGTATGATTGTTACAAATCGTAACAAATAGGGGAAATGGGGATGGAGATGGCCTTGTTGCCAGGAACGGCGGCGGAACGCTATGACCCTCAACGGATTGCCCAGGTGTACGACGCCCAGCGGTGGCGGGTCTGGCGGCGGGCGCTGGCGATTGTCGTCCCATTGCTAGGGTTTGCCCTGCGACTGGCGTGGGACTGGCTGACGGGACAATCCAAGGCCAAGGAGGCGCAGCGGGCGCAGCAGTTTCGCGAGCTGTTGACAGACCTGGGGCCAGCGGCCATCAAGATTGGGCAAGCCCTGTCCACTCGTCCCGACCTGGTGCCGCCGGTGTATCTGGAGGAACTGACCCTGCTGCAGGACCAGTTGCCCCCCTTCCCCAACGAGGTGGCCTACCACTTCATCGAACAGGAGCTGGGGCAAAAGCCGGAGATGCTGTTTGCGGAACTATCGCCCCAACCGGTGGCGGCGGCGTCCTTGGGCCAGGTTTATAAAGGTCGGTTGCCCAGCGGCGAGTGGGTGGCGGTCAAGGTCCAGCGCCCCGGCCTGGTGGAACAAATCAGTCTGGACATTTACATCCTGCGCCATCTCCTGGCCTGGGTGAAAAAGCGGGTGAAACGGATTCGCAGTGACTTAGTGGCGATCCTGGACGAGTTTGCCACCCGCCTGTACGAGGAAATGGACTATACCCAAGAGGGACTGAATGCGGAAACATTCGCCCGCCTGTACGGCCATCTTCCCGATATTTATGTGCCGAAAATCTACTGGCATTTGACGCGGCGGCGGGTGTTGACGATGGAGTGGATTGACGGCATCAAGCTCACGGATGTTGAACAGATGCGGGCTGCCGGTCTGGATACCAAAAAGATGGTGGCGATTGGGGTGCAATGCTCCCTGCGGCAACTGTTGGAGCATGGCTTTTTCCACGCCGACCCCCACCCGGGCAATCTCTTGGCGACACGGGACGGGAAACTGGCCTATTTGGATTTCGGCATGATGAGCTATGTGAGTCCCCAGCAGCGCTATGGGTTGATCACCGCCATCGTCCACATGGTCAACCGGGATTACGAAGCCCTGGCGATGGATTACGTGCATCTGGGGTTTTTGTCGCCGGAGATTGACCTGACGCCTATCAAACCCGCCATTACCCAAGCCTTCACCGACATCCTGGGGCCGGCGGGGGCGCTGGGGGCCAGCGTTTCCCAGCTCAATATCAAGAGCATCACCGACCGCCTGTCGCAGCTCATGTACGAGTATCCGTTCCAGGTGCCGGCTTACTACGCCCTGATCATCCGGTCGCTGGTGACGCTGGAGGGGATTGCCATCACCATTGACCCGCAATTCAAGGTCTTGAGCGTGGCCTATCCCTACGTGGCCAAGCGGTTGCTCACAGACCCCGCTCCCGAACTGCGCCAATCCCTGCGGGATTTGTTATTCAAAGACGGCACCTTCCGCTGGAATCGCCTGGAAAACCTGCTCCGCAACGCGGCCAACAGCGACGATTTCGACCTGGAAAAGGTGCTGATGCAAGTGGGGGATTTCCTGTGGTCCGAGCGAGGGCGTTTCATTCGGGAGAAGTTGGCGGAGGAACTGGCGGTGGGACTCGACCAATGGGGGCAACAGCTCTGGCGACAACTGCTCCCCAACAGTCAGCCGCTGACCTTGCCAGCGAGTAGTCCAACGCCCTCCACCTGGGACCACCTGCGCTCCCTATGGCAAATCCTGCAAGACGCCCCTGGATTTGAACTCCGGCGCGTGTTACCCTTGGTCTCCCGGTTGGTGCTCCGCCCGGAGACGAGCCAGTTCGCCCAGCACGTGGCGCGGCGGGTCGGGGAGCGGTTCCTGAGTCGCTGGCTGCGGCAATGGGCGCTCAACGGCAGTCGGGCGGCGTTGGCCCTGGCTCCCCGCTAACACCGTTTGCACCGTATAAAGCAACACCGCTAGTTTGTAGGTCAAGAACCCCAAGATGGCCGGTAGGAGTTGCAAGCGTGGCCAGCGCACCACCAGGATAAACAAGCCCACCACCAGCAACAGGCGCGGCGAGGGTAAAGGCGAAAAACGGGTTTGGGTAGTGCCCAACTGGGCAACGCTGCGGGCCAGCAAGCGCAGGTACACCATTCCCACCATGGCCCCCAGCAGGTAACTCGCCGCCACCTCCAGGCCATAGACCCACCAGCAGAGAACAAAGGCGCTCCCGGCTAGCAGGAGAGTTGTCTGGAGCAACCAACGCTTGAGCTGCTCGTAGTCAGACATGGGGTTCGGGGGTGGGTACGGGCGTCGCCGGTTGCTGGGGGAACACCAGACGCAACAGCGGTGGCGCTAGAAACGTCGTCAGGATTACCATCACGACAATCCCGGCATCGAGGGCGTCGCTCAAGACCCCGCTACTGGCGCCTGCGGCGGCAAACACCAGTCCCACCTCCCCGCGCGGAATCATGCCGACGCCGACCGCGAGACGGTTCAGTTTGGTCTTGCCCCAACCCGCGCCAATGCCGCTGGCCACCTTCCCGAGAATCGCAACCGTTACCAGAAACGCCGCCAGGACTAGACCCTCGCGGTTGGCGGGAATCGCCGGATTAAACACGCTGAAATCCGTCCGCGCCCCTACGCACACAAAAAACAAGGGCACAAAAAAGTCCGCCAGGGGCATTACTTGTTCCTCGATGTCCCGTTGCCGCTCCGTTTCCGAAAGGATGAGCCCCGCCGTGAACGACCCCAGAATTGCCTCCAACTGGATCGCCGCGCCGATGACCGCCAGCACCAGCATCAGCACTAGGGACATCACCAGCAGGCTTCCCCGCGTTTTCATGTTATTAACCAGCCCGATGAATAGGGGACTCAGCCAGCGGCCCAGCAGCACCGAACCGACAAGAAACACCGCCGCCCCGACAATCAGATAGACGACCCTACCTACTTCCACTTCGCCGTTTTTCGCCAGGCTAGCTACCACCGCCAGGATGATGATTCCCAGCACGTCATCCAACACCGCCGCGCCCAAGATCACCTGACCTTCTGGGGAACTCAGTTGTTGTAACTCCGCCAGCACCTTTGCCGTAATCCCGATACTAGTTGCCGTCAAAGCCGCCCCAGCAAAGATGGCGGGAATCGTCGGCACATGAAACAGCGTGATCAAGCCCACCGTCCCTGCCACAAACGGCACAGTCACGCCAACGACTGCCACCAGCGTCGCTTGGATCCCGACCCGCAACAGCTCCTGGAGGTTCGATTCCAGGCCGATTTCAAACAGGAGAATAATCACGCCCAACTCCGACAGCAGGGTAACGACTTCCCCTTGGGCGGCAAAGGTGGCCTCCTGCACCTCCGGCGACAGGTCCAGCAGCGACTGCACGCCCTGCATCAGCAAGGAATCCTGAGCCATGAGACCGTGTTCGGGAAACACCACGAGGTGCAGTACCGAAATGCCAACCACAGCGCCTGCAAGCAATTCCCCCAGCACCGGCGGCAGGTCAAAGCGCGCGCAGATTTCTCCTCCCAGCCGTCCGGCCAAGTAAATCACCATCAGGCTGAGCAGCACCATCAGCAAAACTCCTGTAGGGTCGGCAGACACCGCTGCAGTGGCAAGCATTGGCATGAACGCACCGGGAATACATTACTGGGTGAGAGTTTAACCTATTGGCCCAAGGAAGTACTAGATCAATCGCTTACAATTACTGGCCGGCTCGGAAACCCTGTCATGTCTGCTCAGTTGTATCGAATCTATCGCCATAGCCGCACGACGACGTTGAGCAGAACGGTTAACACCAGGCTGAGTAAGAGCATCGTTCCCAGCGGTGCAATGAATGTGAAATTACCGTTGTTAATCACAATATCGCCCGGCAGGCGTCCAAACCAGGGAAATCGAGCGCTAAAAGCCAGCATAAAACCTATCAAAAAGAGCACCGCGCCTGTTATCATCAAGAGTTTGCCAATTTCAGTCATGGAACGACCCACCCATCCCTGCTATTCCTAGTGTAGAAACATGTTAGGATTTGGCGCGGATGCTTTCATCTCAGGGTGACGTGCGCACCATCTGGATCGTGCGGCATATGCACCGCGAGGATGCGGACAACCCGAACTGGCCAGGGCAGGCTCCCTATCCCGACGACCCGGACCTATCGCCGTTGGGTCATGCCCAAGCCCAACAGTTAGCCCAATTTTTTGCCGAGCGACCCCTGGATTACATCTTTTGCTCCCCGTTTTTGCGGGCTTTGAGCACTGCGCAACCCGTCGCTCGCCTGAAAAAGCTCCCCATCCACGTCGAACCTGGTTTGAGTGAGTCCCTGACCCGCGAATTTTTTCCTGTCGCTCCGCAACTACACGACCCGGCCACGCTCCGGCAGCGCTTCCCCGAAATTGACCCCGATTATCAACCGCTCTACGTGCCCCAGTACCCTGAAGAGGGGCTAGCGGCGATGGCCCGCGCCGGTCAGGTGGCGCTTGCACTCGTCCAACGCTTCCCTGGCAATCTCCTGCTGGTGGGACACGGCGCTTCCGTTTGGGGCGCTACCTGGGGCCTGTTGCCGCAAAAGCCAGAGATTCACTGCGACTTTGGGGCGCTCGTGGAAATTACGGAAACCCCCAACGGCTGGCAGTTGCAGAAGGCTGGTGTTACGGATTATCTCGTGGGTGCGTTATCTCAAAGCTACCCGGCAAACTACGGGGTACGCCCTTGAGAGTTAGATACAGAGTAGGTGGGTCATCGCAAAGGCATCGGGTAAACTACGGAATTTACAGGTCCTTAACGATTAAGTGTTGTTATGTGAAAACTATGGGCTGTTCTATCCAAAAGTCTCTATACTAACTAAGGAAACATTAAAATTTGCGTGTGAAAATTGTATGGAGCAGATGGAATTTTCATTGCTCCTTCAGCAAGCAACGTTACAGGTCCAGGAAAGTGTGCCGGTTTTAGGTATACTGCAATCGTTATTGACAACATGGCAACGGGGATCAGGCGCAAAAGGGATTGGCTTGTATCGGGAACAACAACCGGTTTTGCGGGTCGGGGAGCTAACGTTATTCCACCCATTGCCCTGCACTTGGCAAGCTCAAAAAGTAACTAGAGACACAGGTGAAACCTGGTTTTTGCCGGTGCGAGTGCGGCAACAGGGAGCAGCCTGGTTAGTAGTGAATTGGGAGATATGTCCCAGCGAAACCCTGTACCAGCAGGGAGAAGTCTTGGCCGCCCACATCGGGTTAATCATTCAAGCCACGAATTGGGAACATCTCCAACCGGAACTCCAGGACCAACCCTACTATTTCTTGCTCGATTCACTGCCCATTGGCGTAGGGCTAGCCAATGCACAAGGGGAATGTATCTACGTCAACAATGCGATTTTGCGAATGTTTCAAGCGCCAAAGCAAGATTTGCTGGGCCAAGGTTGGTCTGCTTTCATTCATCCCGACGACCGGCAGCGGGTGCTAGAGACCTGGCGGGAGATATTGCAATCCCCTAGCGACTTTGAACTTGAATACCGTGTTCGACGCCCCAGTGGTGACGTTATCTGGGTGCATTCGTATTTGGCTGTCTTGCGGAATGATAGCGGTCAAGTGGTGGGTTTTCTTGGTGCGGTCACCGACATCACCCAGGCCAAGGTTCTAGAACAAATGCTCACCCAGAGCGAGAAAAGGTATCGCAACCTGGTGGAATATCAAACGGATTTTCTGCTCTATTCGCTAGCAGATACCACGATTACATTTGCCAATCCAGCCCTGTGTGACGCTCTGGGCTATACGTTCGATGAAATGGTTGGCATGAAGTGGGATGACCTGGTGCTACAAAAACAGGATTTGCAAGTCCTCAAAGGCAACGTGCAGCGTCTGTCTCAGGAAGAATCCATCTTTCACTATGCGAACTATATTCGCGGCAAGCAAGGGCAAACCCTGCTGGTCGAGTTCTTAAACTTAGGAATTTTTGATGAGCATGGGCAATTGCTGGCGATTCAATCCTTGGGGCGAGATATCACCGAACTGCGGCGAGCTGAACAGGAGCTACGGGATAGCCGGGACTTTTTAGCGACCCTGATTCAGAATATTCCGGGAATCGTCTATCGTTTTCATCCAGCCACTCCTGAACGTCCTGCTTACTTAAGTTATATAAACGGCTACGCCGAAGAAATCTTTGAGTTACCGGCTAGTCAAATCATGGCCGACCCCTGTGCAGTTTGGGAGCAATATACTCACCCCGATGATTTAGAAAGATTGACAACTTCTGTGCAGTCTGCGGTTGAGCAGAAAGCCCCCTGGCATTGCGAGTGGCGTATGATCACACCTTCGGGCAAGTTGAAATGGCTGCAAGGACGCTCCCAAGTGCGACAGCAGGGTGATGAATGGTTTTGGGATGGCCTGATTTTGGATGTCACCCAATCAAAACTAGCAGAACTAGAACTTGAACGAAATAGAGCTTTTTTAGAGCGAGTTATTGACGCGACAAAAGCCATCATCTATGTCTATGACTTGGAAAACCAGCGCAATATATTTGTTAATCCCGAAATCGAGCAGGTGTTGGGATATTCACCCGCCGAAATCCAAGCGATGGGGAGTGAATTATTCAACCGCCTGGTGCATCCAGAAGATATGCCTGTCATTGAGGCCAATATATCACGCCTGCTCCATCCCCAGACAACTGGCGAAGTCATGGGGGAATACCGGATGCGAACCAAAAGTGGTGAATACCGCTGGCTTTTGAGTCACGACAGGATCTTCAAGTGCAATGAACAGGGACAACCGCAACATATCTTGGGTGTAGCCGTGGACATCACCGAACTCAAAAACGTCCAGCAAGCGCTTGCAGAAAACCAGCGGCTTTTGCAACAGATTCTGGATAATTTGCCAGTAACTGTGTGGCGGTATCAACGGTGGCCGGATGGTCGGGAGACCTTTCTCTATGTTAGCCCAGGTTGCCAGGAACTTTTTGGAATTACTGCTGAACAAATGCTCCAAAATCCCCAAACTCTCTGGCAACTCATCGTTCCCCAGGATATACCCGTTGCTCACGCATCATTGGAGCACTCCCTTGAACATTTGATGACATGCCGGTGCGAATTTCGGATCATAACCCCGTACGGCGAATGCAAGTGGATACGGGGATGCGGGCAACCGGAACGCCAACCTGACGGCAGCACCATTTGGGACGCTGTTTTTGTTGACATCACTGCGCAAAAAGAAGCGGAATTTCAGCTACGAGACTTCAATCAGCAGTTAGAACAGCGGGTCAGAGAACGCACAATACAACTGCAACAACAGGCCCAAACGGAAGGACTCCTGCGCATCATTATCGAGACCATCCATCAGTCTTTAGACATTGAAAAAACCCTAAATGTTGTCCTGGAGGAAACCCGACGCACCCTGGCCTGCGACCGGATTTTAGTGTACAAGTTCAATGACGACTGGAGCGGTTATTTCCTGGCGGAATCGGTGGCCGCCGGTTGGGATCCAGTTATAACTGGACCGCAAACGCCCCTAGCGGATCACTGTCTCCAGGAGACCGAAGGTGGTCGTTTTCGACATCACTACATCCTGGTGAGTAACGACATCTACAATTCCGGTTTTAGCGAGTGCCATATTCGATTGCTGGAGCAATTTCAAGCTCGCGCCCAGGTGGTGGTGCCCATCTTTCTCAACCAAAAACTGTGGGGACTGCTCGCTGCTTATCAAAACAGTGGCCCGCGTGCCTGGCAAACACATGAAATTGAAATGCTCCAGCACGTGGGGTTGCATTTGGCGATTGCGCTCCGCCAGTCAGAACTCTACAAAGCGGCACAAGCGCAAGTGGTGGAATTGCAAAAGCTCAACCAACTCAAGGACGAATTTCTTAGCACCGTTTCCCACGAATTGCGCTCCCCGATGCACAATATCGGTTTGGCCCTGAAAATGTTGGAGTTGCGGCTCGCGCGAGCCGGGATACTCCATGATGAAAATCTAGGGATAGGCCGCTATCTAGACGTGCTCAAAACGTCCACGCAACGGGAAACGGATTTAATTAACGACCTGCTGGATCTCGCCCGACTCAACGCCGACCCTTCGGATTTACCCACTGAACTGGTGGATGTACCCAAACTGCTGGATGAACTGTTGCCGCCGTTACGGGAGCGCATGGCCGCCCAGCAGCAGACCTTTATCCTGGAAATACCGGAAACATTTCGCTATTTGGAGACCCACGCCGCTTCGCTCGCTCGCATCCTGCAGGAGTTGCTCCACAACGCTTGCAAGTACACCCCACCGCAGGAGACCATCACGCTAGCCATTCAGCGCTTGGGGGACCAATGCGACTTTCGGGTGATCAATACCGGCGTGGAAATTCCGCCGGAGGAACAGCAACGGGTGTTTGATACCTTCTACCGCATTCCCAGCCACGACCCTTGGCAGTACGGGGGCACTGGGTTGGGTTTAGCGCTGGTGAAAAAACTGGTTGAGCGCCTGCATGGGGAAATTCACCTGTTTAGCGCTCATAAAAAGACGGAATTTCGGGTGCGACTGCCTGTGGGTGAGACAGGAAATGGTGGCGGCGCAACCGGGTGATATAATGCACCAAAGCCAGTAAGGACAACTCAACCAAGGGGGGCAACAATGACGGCGACTTGGCAGGACGGCTATGTAACCGAAATTCCCTATACCCACGGCTTTTACCACCACTTGAGTCCGGCCAATCTCAACTTGTGCCTGCTCACCAAACAGGTGCAACCACGCCCCCTGGACCGGCCTTTTACCTACTGTGAGCTAGCCTGCGGCTACGGGTTAACCACTAACCTGCTGGCGGCGGCCTATCCCCAGGGCAGTTTTTACGCCAACGACTTCAACGCCACCCACATCGCCTACGCGCGCCAGTTGGCCGCCGATGCTGGCTTGACCAATGTCACCTTTAGCGACGCCAGTTTTCAGGAGTATCTCGACGAGGATTTGCCCCAGTTCGACTTCATCTGTTTCCACGGCATCTATAGCTGGATTAGCGAGGAAAATCGCCGCATTATCCGGGAATTTATCCGCCGCAAGTTGAAGGTAGGAGGTGTGGTCTATGTCTCCTACAACACGCTGCCGGGGTGGGGGGTCATGGCCCCGATTCAAAAGCTGATGCAAGCCCACCGGGAACGCGCTAGCGGCACGCTGATTGAACGGTTAAAAACCTCGCTGGAATTGATCGAATTGTTGAAAAACAACCAGGCGATTTACCTGCAACACCCCTGGTTAGCTCCCCGTTTAGAACAGTTCAAAAACCAAAATGTCCACTACCTGGTGCATGAATTTTTCAACCAGCACTGGCATCCCCTGTACGTGGATGAAGTGATTGCCGAAATGAGCACGGTGAAGCTGAGTTATGTCGGCTCGGCCCACGTGGTAGACCACATGGATGCCTTTAACCTGCCCACCGCCGCGATCAACCACCTGGCCCAGATTAACGATGTGGCGATGCGGGAACTGGTGCGGGACTTTTATCTCAACGGCCAATTTCGCCGGGATGTCTATGTGCGAGGACCGGTGGCCATCAGCGGGGAAATGCAGGTGCGCTACCTAGAGCCAATGCCCTTTGTGCTGACGGTGTTGCCCGAAGCGGTGAAGCTGGAGCATCAGACAACAGCGGGCCAGGTGCAACTGCAACCGAGTCTCTATCAACCGCTGGTGGAACAACTGGCCCAGGGACCCATCACGGTGGCGGAACTAGTGAACCGTCTCTCGCCTCAGGGAATCACCTTGCAACAAATTGGCCAGGCGCTCATTGTTCTCACGGGCTTGGGGTATGCCCATCCAGTGGTCGGTAGTGGAACCCACACCGAAGGGTTTAACCGGGCGGTGATTGAGCGGTCTGAGATCGACGGCGAAGTACAGTTTTTAGCCAGCCCCGTCATCGGCAATGGGGTGAAAGTCTCCCACCTGGAACTGCTATTTCTCCTGGCGGAGCGGCGACAACAGGCTCCCTACGATTTTGTCTGGCAGATTCTGGAGCGCCGCAACCTGAAACTCACCAAGGACGGCAAGGTGCTGGAAACCCCTGAGGAAAACCGTCAGTTTCTCCAGGAGCAGGTCACCCAGTTTGAGCAACAGGGGCGGGCGCTGCTGCGGCGGTTGGGGATTTAGCGCTGGATACCGCTTATCTGGTCGCGTTTGGGGGTCGCAGGACGATCCATCGCTCTGACAAACTGGAGCGGACAACACTCGCCCAAGTGGTGAAAGGATAATCAGTGCAGAAGCCGCAGTGACTCACTATAGCTAAGCACAGAATTCTTGACATAGGCGGCAACCGGAACCCTACATGTCTCCCTGTTGGTTGCTTCTCAAGCGCGACAACCTAAATGTTTCCTGCTATAGCTTTTTGTCAGGTTTCTAGCCGAATACCGAGTTCCCTTTATCCAGACGATGTTGCTGGGCATCCAACCGCGCCGCTGCAAAGTTCCGCAAGCACTTGCTCTTGAAACGTCTAGGAGAATTCGCCAGACTGCATCAACCGTCTCTGCTAGAGTTAATAACCACAATAACCCCATTTCAGGAGACTCAATGCGCAAGCTGTTTTCAATCCGGCTGCGGCAATTCAATAGTCACAGGTGGCTAGTGGTCAGCCCTGTTTTGTGCGGTGTCAGTATAGCCAAGTCATCTATGTTTGCTATCTCTCGGGTTGCAGGGCGCAGCCCCGTTGTTGGTTCTCTCCCTAATAAATCCTCAGGCGGCTGCCGGTCCTCCGCATCAAAGCTCACTTTCTGCCTTTGGCCAGAACGATAGCCGGAGGTTTGTCGCTGCCGGCTTTGGACTTGACGTAAGCCAGGGACGATTGGGGGTCGATTCCTAAGGAAGGGGCGTCCACCATTGCCTCCCGGTCGGCGCTCAAAAACACCAACTGCCAGCCGTACTTGGGATGACCGCCAACACGACTTTGCTGGGCTGTCTCTCGCAGGCCATCTGGGCGAGACTCTGCTCCTGTCCCATCCATCGCATCGTAGAGCGGGGTGCTGGCCCGAGGCCCACAGGTCTCCGGCAATCGGGCGGAAATAGTGAATGATTTCATAGGGATCCCGGTTGTCAAATTTCACCAAGGTCAAGGTGGCATGACCCGTCCGGTTGCTGTTGCTGCTCTCGCAAAAAGGCGTTGAAACTGGATCGATGCCATCGAACCAGTGCGGTCCACAATCACGGAAATGTGGGTGTCATCGGGCATCATGGTATCCATTTCTCAAGCGCGACCTTGTTCGGTGTAGCCAGGGCGATGAAGCGTTCCTTTCCAAAGCCCGGCTAATCCGCAAACAGGTCAGGGGCTAACGTGCCTTGGGCGACGCCTCGCACAGGGCCAGTCAAGGTTACAGCCAAATCCGGCGCAATGCGAATCTGCAATTCGCCCCCTGGCATCTCGACGGTCACCTCCGGATCGCACAAACCTAACCGGTAGGCGACGGCAGCGGCGGCACTGCTGCTGCTCCCGGAGGCCAGGGTGTACCCCGCGCCTCGTTCCCAAATCTCCAAGCGCAACCGTTGCCGGGAAACCACCTGCATAAACTGCACATTAGTGCGCTGGGGGAACAAAGGATGGTTCTCGATGGCGGGTCCGTAGGTCTGGGCCAAGGTCGGACTGGTCTCCGGCACCAGGATCACGCAGTGGGGATTGCCAATCGTGGCCGCTGCGAAGGTAAAGGTTTGGTCGCCCACCGCAATCGGCTCCTGGAGCACTTCGCGGTCGGGGCCGGTTACAGGAATCAGCCGACTCCGAAACGACACCCGCCCCATGTCCACCTGCACTTGACGGCCCTGTTGTTGCACCTGCACACTGACGCGTCCCCCGAGGGTTTGCACCTGGAACGGCGCTTCTCCCACTAGACCCCGGTCCCAGAGATAGCGGGCGAAAATGCGTAACCCATTGCCGCTTTTTTCAGCTTCGGAACCGTCGGGGTTGAAAATCCGCACCCCAAAGTCTGCGTTCGGCGCCGGCAGAGGCCCTAGCAATACACCATCCGCCCCTACCCCAAAATGCCGGTGACACAGGCGCTCAACCAGCCACGGTTGCAGTATATCCCCCCCCTGCGCCGGGTCGAGTACCAGATAGTCGTTGCCTAGGGCCTGGTACTTCCAAAAGGGAACCGCCAACTAGTTCGCTTCCTCCTCGTACTCCGGTTGCGGGATGTTGATGGGCGGTTGGTAGGGCTGTGGTTCCGCCCAGACGTCGGCCGTCACATCCTGGTCCATGGTCACTGGCTCGGGTTCTAGGGGTTCGGCATAGGCCGTCTCCACCCGCCGCTTGGGTTTCCGGACCGGACGAGGTTTCGCCACCTCCGTCTCTTCCCAATTCTCTTCCACAGACGCACGCCGGGATTCGCTGCCACTGCCCAACCGGTTTTCTACGCTAACGGGCGTGGGGAGATAGTTTGTCTCCTCTTCCCGCTCCCAGGGCGGTTTGCCAATGCCAATGGCCTCCAACCAACCCCGCGTCAACTGGCGCAGGCGCTCCTCCGCTCCCTCAAACACAATCAACTTGTCGGCGCTGACGCTGACTACTTCCTCGACCGATAACTCGTAGGTGCTCACCAACCGCGCGGGAATCCGGGGCACCCCCAACGCATCAATCACCAGGTGGGAAATGCGACCGTCCGCTAAGTCGAATTCAAAATCCCGCACCTTGCCCAAAAACTCACCGGTCTCGGTAATCACCTCGGTCCCCACCAACCGAGTGTAGGGCGACGTATCCAATTCCTCTAACACCTGGTCGTTTTCCACTAACACCACATCCCCCACCTGCCGCACATGCTCCCACTGTAGGGAAGAACTTGGCTCTCCCGGCAGGTAATTGTTCACCAGGGACTCCTTGATGTCTAAGGCCACCACCCGCCAGGCATCCACATCGCACCAGACTTGGCTGACCACCCCTAGCCGTCGTCCGCGGTCGCGGGTAATCACTTGGCTGTCAATCAGGGCTGAACGAAAACAAACCTGGGTTGTCGCTTTCATAGACAGGGGTGGGTCCACTGCTCCACCAAAGACTGTCTTTCTATTTTAGCGGCATTTCCTGTTGCGCCAGCCGTTCCCGTAACCGCCGCAGCGCATCGGCCCAGCGGGGATCCGGTTCGGGGATGTCCACATCGTTGTGGGCAGTCGGTGTTGCTTTGCGCCGGTTGGCTGGCCGTTGGCCGTTCCGGTTGGCCTGGGGCCGAGAATTAGCCTTCACCGGTTTTTCCACCGTCTCTGGGGCCGCCGCCACCACCGCTTCCTTGGACTCCTTGCCCTCCTTGTCCTTGGTGCGGGGGAGCGCCTTTTCCACCTTGAGCACCTGCTCCCGGAAGGTTTTCCCGTTGAACCGGCTCACCAGCTCGTCCGCCTCCGCTTCGGTTTTGACCGTCAGAAACCCAAATCCACGGCACTTTTGGGTTTTGCGGTTGGTGATCAGCTTGAGGGATTGGATCGCCGTGACATCCCGAAACAGGGTCTCCAAAAGTTCTTCCTTCTTTACATCCTCGGGTAAATTCCCCACATATATCCGCACGGTCATGGAACACCTCCTAAATAACAAAAACGCTACGGCAAGGACGGGACTCAGGGCCAAACAGAGAGACCAAATTGTGACAAACTTTCGCGGGTGACTGGTACGTTGCTGTTGCCCAAACAAGTACCTTAATTTAGGTTACCATACCCAGGGGGAACCTGGAAAAGGCTTGATCCCCACTAGTAGCCGCTGGCTCCGCTATCAACTGTGATGGAACAGGGGACCCGTACCACACCGCTAGTGTGTTGACCGTCCGGCAGCAATTCCAACCAGCGAAATCCAGGAAATGCCGTATCTAAAGCAAAGGTCGCCGCTTGGGGGGCAAATTGGATACAAGTGGAGGGCGTGCTGTAGTACGTCACACCACAGCGCCGCCAGGTATGTTCCTGATGCACATGCCCACACAGCACCACTCGCACCTGGGGATGGGCATCGAGGACCGACCAGAGCGCCTCGGGGTTGCGCACGCGGCTGTCGTCCAACCAGGGCGACCCCACCGGAAACAGGGGATGGTGCAGAGCAATCAGGGTCGGTTCCGGGTGTTGCGCCAAATCCGTCGCCAGTTCCGCCAACACGGTGGGGGACAAAAACCCGCCCACCTCCCCTGGCAGCGTAGAATCCAGCAGGGCAAAATACCAACCCCCCGCCTGAAATCGTTTGTCTGGGCAGAGCCCACCCGTCGTCAGAATGCGCTCTAGGGGGTTTGCCGCGTCGTGATTTCCCGCCAACCAGTAGATGGGACAGGACAGGAGCTGCAACGCTGCCACCAAGCGTTCGTAGGACGCGTCGCTCTCGTCCTGGGACAGGTCCCCCGTCAACAACACAAGGTCAGGGTCATAAACCACTACCTGCGCTACTACCTGCTGTAGCGTCTCCCAGGTAGGACATCCCAGTAGTGTCTGCCGAGGGTCAGCAAACAGGTGGGTGTCGGTCAGTTGCACCACCCGCAGCGGTCGGTTCACCGGTCCTGGTTAGTCGTCGTACACTCGGCATTCCGCCGCATCGGGATTGGCATCACAGTACTGCTCGAAGGAGGTCTTGGGAGTCTGGGCTTGCCGTTGATGGGCGGCCTCCGCCTGCAATTCCTCTACCGTATCCCAGGCCACAGCGCACTCCGGCGAGTCAATTCCCTTCTGCTCGCAGATCGCCCGAGCCGCCTCCAGTTCCGCCTGAATTTGCGCGTGAATGTCGCTCATAGAACCCTACCTAACGGAATAGACTACCTACCTTTGTATCGCAGATACCGGCGTAGCACCAATTTCATTCTAGTTTTTTTTCAGCATTGCCCGTTAGCCGTTGCGTCAGGTGGGTCAAGACCGCCAACGCTTGCTGGCTATGGCGCACCAAAGCCCAGGCCGCTCCGGGTCGTTGGAGCAGCACCTTCGCCAGCAGCAGGGGTTGGACCCGCCCAGCCTGGATAGCGCGATTCAAGTCGGGCAAGGGCTGGTGCATCCCATCGCTGACCACCCGCACCATGCCCAGCCGGGGGAGACGTTCCAGCAGGACATAACCCTCCATGTCCACCACCCCACAGGCAAATTGCTCGCCCAGTCGCTGCTTGTCCGCCGGTTGGGTCACCACGCGGGGGGTCGTCAACCCCTGCACTAGGGGCAGAGCCAGCCGTTGCGCTAACCACTGGGTCAGTTGCGGGTCGCAGGCGCGCCAAGCGCCCGAGGGGTAAGCCGTACAACCCTGGTAGACTACGGCGGCGCCTACGCGCCAGGCCGGTTGCAACGCCCCCGCGAGACCCAGCAACACCGCTGGACGGCCCACCAGGTGGTTTTGATAGTGAGTCCACCAGTCGGCCAATTCCTGGGCGCCCAGGGGTACTGGGATAACAGGCCAAGCTGACGGTGCGCCGCGTCGAACCGCCCAGTACTCTGCTCCCTGAACCGCCAGGAGGACTAGGCCGGCGACATCTGCGTCCGTTTCTGGGGCCACCGTTGCCACAGGGTCAACAGTAGGCGGGACAGGTGAGGCAACAGACGCGGCTGGAGCAGTTCGGGGTCAAACGCCTGCATACGCCGCTCGTTTTCCTGCACACAGGTCGCCAAAAAACGACGTAGGGTCAAGTCTGGGGCAAAGACCAACGCGCCGGTGGCCGTGAATCCCGCTCCACTGGCATCCGCACGCCGCACGGACCTCAGCAGGTGACGCAGCGCCTTGCTGTAGTTCCACAGCGTGTTCAGGCCCCGGTAGAGGAAAAATCCTCGGCCCCCACAGGCTTGCTGGTAGGCCATCCAGTTGACGAAAAACACGATGTGGCGGGCCTCCTCGTCAAGGATAGGGTCGAACAGAGTCAGCAGCGCCTCGGGGAAAAAGCCCGACTGCTGGGCAATGCGGAAAAAGCCGAAGGCGAAAAACGAGTCTAGACACTCGCTGTAGCCGAAGTCAATGAAGGCCTGCTTGAGGTTTTTGGGTGGGGTGTAGGGGGGGTCTAGCACCACAGGAATGCCATAGCGCTGGACCAAGCTGGCCAACAAGCGTCCATGCCGCGCCTCCTCGTCCGCCTGGAGCGCCACTGCCGCTCGGAGTAAAGGGTCGTCAATCTCCTCGGCAAAGGCCCGCGCCATGACCCCAGCGCGCTTTTCCGTTGCCAGCGCCTCCTGCCAGAAGGGAATCCCCCGCAGGAAGGCCAAGGTTTCCGCATCCAGGTCAGGCCAGGGGAATTGGGCTGGGTCGTAAGCCCGGTGCGTCTCCAGCAAGCTGCGACAGAACAATTCCCGATGGGCGGGGCTCCCTACACGCATGCCTTGTCTCTCTCCACAGCGGTTCTCCATCACCATACGCGATGGGCGGCTGGTTTGGCAAATCGGAGTGATAGAGTATTGATTGGTCGCGCGCAACGCCCATGTCCCTCATCCAACGCCTGCAAACCCAACTGCGCCAAGGCGAGACCACAAGCGTGGCCCTGGTGGAGCAGTACCTGGAGCGGATTCGCCGACGAGAACCCCACCTCAAGGCCTATCTCACCGTCACTGCTGATCTGGCCCTGGCCCGGGCAGCGGAAATGGACGCCCGTCGCGCCCAGGGGGAGGACCTGGGATGGCTCATGGGAATTCCCATCGCCCTCAAGGACAACCTGTGCCTGCAGGGGATTCCTACGACCTGCGCCTCCCGCATCCTGGAGGGGTACGTTCCCCCCTACAACGCCACAGTGGTGGAGCGGTTATGGCAGGCGGGTGCCGTGGTCCTGGGCAAGACCAACCTGGATGAGTTTGCCATGGGAAGTTCGACGGAGCATTCTGCCTACCAGGTAACGGCCAACCCCTGGGATATCACGCGTGTGCCGGGCGGGTCCTCCGGCGGGTCGGGTGCAGCGGTGGCGGCTCAGACCTGTGTGGCGGCCTTGGGGTCTGACACGGGCGGCTCGATCCGGTTACCGGCGGCATTTTGCGGGGTGGTCGGTCTCAAGCCCACCTACGGGCGGGTATCGCGCTACGGGTTGGTGGCCTATGCCTCGTCGCTGGACCAAATCGGCCCCCTCGCTCCGACCGTGATGGATGCAGCGCTGGTGCTCCAGGTAATTGCGGGGCACGACCCCAAAGACAGCACTAGTCTGGCGGTTCCCGTCCCGGACTACGCCCAGGCACTCACCGCCTTGCCGACAAAACAGCCCCTCAAGGGAGTGACCCTCGGCGTGATCCAGGAAACCGTGGGAGAAGGTCTAGACCCCCAGGTGCGCCAGGCGTTTGACGCAGCGGTGGCCCAGTTCCAATCCCTGGGGGCGCAGGTGGTTCCCCTGTCCTGCCCCACGTTTGCTACGGGCTTGGCCGCTTACTACATCATTGCCCCCGCCGAAGCCAGCGCCAACCTGGCCCGCTACGACGGGGTGAAGTATGGGTTGCGAGTGCCGGCACCAGATGTAGTGACGATGTATGAACAAACGCGGGGGCAAGGGTTTGGCCCAGAAGTGAAGCGGCGGATTATGCTGGGGACTTATACCCTGTCGCGGGGGTATTACGATGCCTATTACCTGCAGGCGCAGAAGGTGCGGACCTTGATCCGGCGGGATTTTGAGCAGGCGTTTACCCAGGTGCAGGCGTTGTTGTCTCCGACCGCGCCGGTGCCGGCGTTTCCCATTGGTAGCAAGCGCCATGACCCCCTGAGCATGTACCTGACGGATTTGATGACGATTCCGGTAAATCTGGCGGGATTGCCGGCGGTGAGTGTGCCCTGTGGATTCACGGCGGAGGGACTCCCTATCGGTTTACAGATCATTGGGCCGGTGTTGCAGGAGACCCGCCTGTTACAGATTGCCCACGCCTATGAACAGAGCACCCCGTGGCATCGGCGGGTGCCTCCATTGGTGCGCGATGGCTAGAGCCTGGATGGTCGCTTTGGTCGGGGTGGGGGTGGTTGCAGGCATCGCTGGTTTTCTTCTCGGACGGGAGCGTCCCCCCGTGTCCGAACAGCGGGTTGCTAGTCCCGTAGCAACGCCAGTCCCTACCCCGGGCGGCCAAGGTCGGGGGGTTCGGGGCGGTCTGGTGAACCAGGAACAGCAGGCGAGAGCGTTGATCCAGAACCTGTACCAGGCTCTCTCGGCGAAAGATTGGGCTGCGGCAGCCACCGCCTACACTCCCGCGATGCAGGCCCAGTTTGACCCCAGCTTCTTTGCCCAGTTTGAACGGGTGACCGTGGACGACTTGCGGTTGGTCGAGCAGACGCCGGACCGGTTGGAGTTTATCGGGCGGAACACCTACGTCTATCCCAACGGCGACACCCAGGAGGAGGAGCGCAGCTACACGGTGGTCTGGTCAGGGGGAGGACCGCTGATCGCCGATTCGCGGTTCTTGCGGGTGACCAAACCCCGCCGTTAGTTGTCCGTTCGGTGTTGCCATTTCCACAGGGCCGCCGACACCCCATTGGTGACCCCGTGGGCTACGACCGCCACCAGCAGATTCTCCCGCCAGAGCACGGCGCTCCCCAGTGCAAAACCGATGAGACTGGCCCAGAGACCGTAGGGCCATTGGCGCCACCCGCCCATGTGCAACAGGCCAAAACCGGCACTGCTGACTACTAGCCCCAGCCACGGAGGCTGGACCGCTGGCAAAATCACCCCACGGAACAGGAATTCTTCGCTCAGGGCCGGGAGCAGGGCTAGCCACAGCAAGTCCGGCCAGACCAGGGGCTTCAACACTAAGGCCATGTAGTCCTCGCTACAGGCGCGGTAGCTCGGCCACAGGCGGTACACCAACCGGCTCAACCCGGTAATGCCCAGCCCAAGGGCCACGCCCCAGCCCAGGTCCGGGAGCCGCCAAGCCCAGGGGGATTGGGCCAGGGGGTCAAAAAATTGCCACAGGCGCGCCACCAACAACAGGACCACGGCGGTAAGGCCCATCGCCACTAAAATTTCCCAGCGGGACAACCGGGGCGTCGTGGTCATGGGGCGTATCTCCGGCCACACCAGCGCCAGTCCACACCCGCTTTGTGAGCTGCTACCACCCCGATGGCCTCTAGGTAGGAAGCGACTTGGATGGCGGGAATGTCTAATGCCTCGGGAGAAACGGCCATGCGGGAGACGTTTTCCGACACCGCAATCACCCGCTTCCCCTGCGCCGCCCAATGCAAAACTGCAGCGCCACCGCAGGCGGTCGCCGGTACCACCACCGCGTCCACGGCATCGGTCCACAGACTCCCAGCGGTGCGTTGGGTCACATAGCTCGGC
Source organism: Gloeomargarita sp. SKYB120 (assembly GCA_025062155.1). Lineage (NCBI taxonomy): Bacteria > Bacillati > Cyanobacteriota > Cyanophyceae > Gloeomargaritales > Gloeomargaritaceae > Gloeomargarita > Gloeomargarita sp. SKYB120. Next base: position 95,761 of record JANXAM010000001.1, read on the forward strand.
GCGCGACTCAGGCCCACCAGCACCGACGGCAAAAAGGTGTACCCCAGCTCCTCCGCCGCTGCGCGGGGGTCCACCGTGGGGTCCAAAGGCAAGGGGCGCACCGCCGGCGCATGGGCGCAGGGCAGTTGAAACGTGCGCACCACCAGATGGCTGATGATGGCCTCCGCTCCCGCCAAGGGGTCCACGCCTCGTCCTTGGCGGTAGTCCTGGAGTTGGGCCGCCTCCACCTCAGGAAATCGGGCCACCACCGCCACAGCAGTCACCCGATAGCGTTCCTTCAGGGTGCCGACGGCACGCAGTAAACTGTCCGGCTGAGCAATCGTCCCCCAAGTCGCCCCGGAAGTAGCCTTCTGCAAGGTCACCCCAAGCGGTGTGTCCGTCTGCACCCAACCGGCAATTGGGAGTCCCAAGGTGGCCTGAGCGGCCTGCATCACCTGCTGGTGCCGTAGCTGGAGGTCGGGTTCGATGCCGCTGTCTAGCACCACGCCGATGCGCTGGTCATGCACCGGCTGCAACCCCCACACCCCAGCGGCGAATTGGTCAAGGGCATAGCCCTCCACGTACCACACCCGCTCGCTAGGCCAGTACAACATCGCGCCGTTTAGCACGTTGGGGTGGGTAATCAGGCAATCTACGACTTCAGCCAGGGCCCGCACCACCGGCAGCGCGTCACCGGCGTAACCCCCTACCGCCGCCCCAATCCCGGTCGGAATCACCAGCGCCGCCGTGTAGGGCCGTTGGTTCACCATGCCCTAAAACATCTGGGTTTCTTCAGTGTTGACCGTCGCCGACTTGATGCTGCGAAAGTCAACGGTTTCAGTGTGTTTTTTGAATTCCTCATCAGTCATGTAAACGATGGAATAGCGGGCTTCCACATCCCCAAAGCTGATGGCATCTCCATCTTTGAGTTCCCCCGAGGTCCAAAGCTGGCCGTTAACGCGGGTGCCGTTGGCGCTGCGGTTGCCCTGGGCGTCTCCATCTATCAAGCGGTAGCGATAGCCCTTGGTTGCTGGGTTGGGAAGGCGTAATAGGATGGCATGACGCCGCGAGACGGTCTTGGATTTGAGCACAATGGCATTGCTTGGGTCGCGCCCTATGGAGTAGGTCGCTGCTTCCAGGGCAATCGCCCGAGACCCATCATCGTCGTGAACGATTAGTAAATGCCGCTCGCGGGGCGCCTCGCTCATACATCACCTGTGAAAAGGCTAACGGCTGGGGGCTATCCCTTCTCCCATCATACGCTACGGGCCAAGGGTTCGATCAGTCGGCTAGTTTTTGTTTCAACAATTCGTTGGTGCGCTTAGGGTCGGCCCGCCCCTTGGAGTGCTGCATGACCTTGCCCACGAAAAAGCCAAACAGTTTGGTTTTGCCGGCGCGGTACTGCTGGAGTTCTTGGGGATGGGCGGCCAACACCTCGTCAATCCAGGCGTTCAGAAGGGCGGGATCCGACACCTGGGTTAGCCCCCGCGCTTCTACCAGGGCCTTCGGAGACCCCCCCTGGGTCAGCAACTCCGGCAGCAGGTCCTTGGCAATCTTGCCGCTAATCGTACCCGCCTGGATTAACCCAATCAACTCCGCCAGCTCCTGGGGCTGGCAGGCCAGGTCGCGGATGTCCCGTTTCTGGGCCTTGAGCCAGGCCGTCACATCGCCGGTCAACCAGTTGGCCGCCTGTTTGGGGTCGGCCCCCGCCGCCACCACCGCCTCGAAGTACTCAGCGAAGGAGCGTTCATCGGTCAACAGGCGGGCGTCGTAGGCCGATAAATGCAGTTCCTCCTGATAGCGATGGCGTTTGGCCGCCGGGAGTTCGGGAAGTTCTTGCCGCCAGCGCTCGATTTGTTCGGGCGTGAGTTGAATAGGGGGCAAATCCGGTTCTGGGAAGTAGCGGTAATCGCTCGCGCCTTCTTTGCTGCGCATGCTCACGGTGCGCTGTCCCGCCTCATCCCACAGCCGCGTTTCCTGGATAATGGGTTCCCCCTTTTCCAGGGCGGCAATCTGCCGTTTGGCCTCGTAGTCAATCGCCCGTTGGAGCGCGTTGAATGAGTTCAGGTTTTTGATCTCCACCTTCGTGCCGAAGCGGGTTTCCCCTACGGGACGCACGGAGATATTTACGTCGCAGCGCAGGGACCCCTCCTGCATGTTGCCGTCGCACACCCCCAGATACCGGACAATCCGGCGCAATTCCTGGGCGTATTCCGCCGCTTCGGCCCCAGAGCGCAAATCTGGCCCGCTGACAATCTCGCACAGGGGCACACCCGCTCGGTTGAAATCCACCAGCGAATAGTCGGACCCCGACAGCCGTTCCGCTCCCGCGTGGACGAGCTTGCCGGCATCCTCTTCCATGTGCAGCCGCTGGATAGTCACCCGCTTGCGGTAGAAGTTCCCCTGGGCATCCGGCAACTCGATTTCCAGCCAGCCGTTGGTGGCAATCGGCAAATCGTACTGGGAGATTTGGTAGTTCTTGGGCAGGTCGGGATAGAAGTACTGCTTGCGGTCGAATTTGCTGTAGGGGGCAATGGTGCAGTTGAGGGCCAGGGCCGTTTTCACCGCGTACACCAGCACCTGCTCGTTCAACACCGGTAGGACGCCGGGATGGCCTAAACAGACGGGGCAAACCTGGGTATTGGGGGGCGCGCCAAAGGCCGTCGAACAGCCGCAAAAAATCTTCGTGGCTGTCTGGAGCTGGCAGTGAATTTCCAGCCCGATGATGGTTTCGTAACGGGTGGCAACAGTCGCACTCATGATGGCCCTAGCCCCAATCTCTTCCTTACCTCTACTATATAGGGTGCAAACCGCCGGGGTTAGTCCTGGGCTGACCAGAGCCGCACTTGGTTGTCATCCCCAGCGGAGATGAGCAACCGACCATCGGGTGTGATGGCTAGGAGTTTGACCGCCTCTAGATGGCCCGTCAGGGTCTGCACTTCCCTGCCGGTGGCGGGGTTCCACACCGTGATCGCCGGGGCACCCACCGTTCCGGTCGCCGTGAACAGCAGCGCTTTATCGGGGCTAAATAGCAGGTCGTACACGATGCCGGAGGCCCTCAGGGTGCGCAACCGGTTGCCCTGGGCCATATCCCACAGCAATACCCGCCCGTCTACGCCACTGCCGGCGGCGAGCACACGCCCATCCCCACGAAACGCCAGCGACCAGATGCCCTGGCGCAGTTCGGGGTGGGTCAACCTGTAACGGCGTTGGCGCGGGAGCACCTCCCACACCTCTACCACAGACTGGCTCTGACTACCCGCTGCCACGAGCCGGCCCGCCGGGCTCACCGCTAGCGCATCAATCTTCCCCAGTTCCGGTAGGTCTTGGCGGAAGGTGGGACCGGTGGTGGGAAGCTGCAAATCCCACAGGTAAATCGTGCCGTTGGCATCCCCCACCGCTAGAAACCGCCCAGTGCCATCACTGGCCATAGCGGTAATCACGCCCTTGGGAGCTGCCAGGGGTTCTAAAGGGCGGCCACTGGGGACCCTCCACAGCTCTAGCCCCGCGCGGTCAGAGCTGACCAACTGTTCCCCTTGGCGCACAAAGGCCAGCCCCATCACCGGCAGTCCCGCAGAGCGGAGCAGACGTTGCCGTTGGCCCGCCGGCAGTTGCCAGAGATAAATGCCGCCATCATCACTCCCAACCGCAATTTGTTTGCCTTGAGGGTCAATTGCTAGGGCGCTGACCCGCCCCGGTGCGGTGATAACCGTTGGTTCGCTGGAGAAACGGGCCAGGGTGGACGCGGTTACCTGGAGCGGGTCGTCGCGGGTCGCCCGCTGCTCATGCCACCACAACCCCACACCAGCCGACAATGTCAACAGGCCCGCCAGCAGTCCCATCAACCAAAGGGGCGAAGGCCGACGAGGCGCCGGTGGCAGGGAGCGGGGAAGCGGTCGCACGGGACGTCCACGGGTCACGGGTTCCGCCGGTGGGGGCGGCGGCGGTAGAGGCGGTCGGCGTTGCCCTTGAGTCGCTGGTTCTGCAGCCGGGCCACTGGCTGCTGTCTTCGCGGGCAAGACCTGGTAATGCAGCAACACCACTGTCACGTTGTCATGGCCGTTGCGCCGGTTGGCCAGTTGGATCAGCCGCTGGGCGGCGGTGACCAAATCCCGTTCACCGGTTAGAATTGGCAGAATTTCCCATTGCCAGTGCTGGTCCACCAAGTTGTTGTCGCTCAGGCCGTCGGAGCACAGGAGAAAAACGCTGTCTTCGTCCAGCAGAAACCGCTGAACCGCCGGGTGGAGGACGCTGGAGGCGCTGATACCCAGGGCCTGCACCAAGGCGCCCGCCGCCGGTTGCCGTAACGCTTGCGGGTAAAGACTGTACCCCAGCCGCACCTCCCGCGACGCCACATCGTCGTCGGTGGTCATTTGGTAGCAACCCGAGCGAGTGATCCAGTAGGCGCGGCTATCACCCACGTTGGCAACAAACACGTCGTAATCCCGGATGAACGCCAGAGTCAGGGTGGTGCCCATGCGTTGCCGTTCTTGGCGTTGTTGCTGGTTGTTGACCTGGGCAATGCGCTCGTTGGCCTGGCAGACCACGGTGGCCAGTTCTTCAGCGATAAGCTTGGTGTCCAGTTTGGCCAGCAGGTGGGGATTGAGATGCTGACTGACGGACTCAACGGCCAGATTGGCCGCCTGGTCTCCCCCTTCGTGGCCGCCAATGCCGTCGCAGACAATCGCCAGGGGTAACGCCTGAGGGCTATGGGCTTTGGGGTAACAGGCATCCTCGTTACGGCGGCGCGTGGGTCCGGGGTCTGTCTGGGCTATGACCGTCACTTGGCTGTTCCAGGTCTCCCGCCACAGGGCAAGCCGCTGTTCAATCTGCTGGAGCCACTCTTCGGCGCTGGTGATCTGCTGCTGGATCATGGCTTCGCACCACTGGGCCAAGGGTTCGCGCACCTCCGAGCGGGCGGTCGGCACCAGGCGCTGCAGCAGCTCTCCCAACTGAGCCAAGGAGACCGGCTCCGGGTCGGGCGCCAACTCCCGCAAGCGCAGCACCGGCCCTTCGACCCGCAGCAGTTGCGGTTTCAACAGGCTGCTGGCCACTTGCTGATAGTTCAATACCGGCCAGAGACGGGCTATTTGCCACAGCCAGTTCAGTTGCCGAAACGCCGTTGCGTTGGTCCAGGCCACGCCGAACGGTTGCACGGGCTTGGGATGAGGGGGTGGTTCGCTGTACTCCTTAGTCAACAGCGGCACCTGGGACAGCAACAGTCGCAACTGGCCCCCCACCGGCATCACTGCGTAAATCTGGGGTAAGTGCAGCCGCCAGGGAAATAACCGCAGGTAGGGCTGGGCCTCGATGGGAACGGTATCGACACTCAGCGGCGGTCGCCCCGGTTGCACATCCAATAGGATATGTTCTCCCCGCAGGCGGTAGCGCTCTCGGTAGGGACGCTCTAGGTCTGTCTCCTGCAACGGCTCACCCGGAACCCACAGAAAAACCGTCTCCAGAGGTGCCCCACAGACCTGACAAAAGAGTTGGGTCTCAGGATTCAGGCTGTAGCAACTAGGGTTGGAACATTCTAGGTTGTCCATCCATCCGGTGGGGGGTGATGGCAGCTTGCCTACCCATCTTAGCCTACGCCTCCTCCAGGGCCGCAATCCCCGGTAAAACCTTGCCCTCGAGCAATTCCAGGCTAGCACCCCCGCCGGTAGAAATATGGCTCATGCGGTCAGCCAGTCCCGCCTGTTCCACAGCGGCCACCGAATCCCCCCCACCAATAATCGTCGTGCAGCCCTGGGCGGTCAAATCCGCGAGAATTTGGGCCACCGCTCGCGTGCCAGCGGCAAACCGCTCAAACTCAAACACGCCCATCGGCCCATTCCACACCACCGTCTGACACCCCTGCAACGCCTGACGGATTTGTTCCACTGACGCTGGCCCAATGTCTAACCCCATCCACTCGTCGGGGATCGCCGTCACCGGTACGGTTTGGGCCTGGGCATCCGGGGCAAACTTGTCGGCGACCACCACATCTGTCGGCAACAGCAATTGGATCCCCCGCGCCTGGGCCTTGGCCATCAGGTTTTTTGCCAGCTCCACCTTGTCTGTTTCCACCAGGGATTTGCCGACGCGCAACCCCTGGGCCAGGTAGAAGGTAAAAATCATGCCGCCGCCGAGAATCAGGCGGTCCACCTTTTCCAGTAGCGCCTCGATCACCCCAATCTTGCTCGACACCTTCGACCCACCGATGATGGCCGCTAAGGGCCGCCGGGGATTTTCAATCGCCCCCTGTAGGTACTGCAACTCCTTCTCAATCAGAAATCCTGCTACGGCGGGCTTCAAATAGTGGGCAACCCTTTCGGTGGAGGCGTGGGCGCGGTGGGCCGTCCCAAAGGCGTCATTCACGTACAGGTCGGCCAAGGCGGCTAATTTCTGGGCAAAAGCAGGGTCGTTGGCCTCCTCTTCGGCGTAGAAACGCACATTTTCCAGGAGCGCCACTTGCCCATTTTGTAGGTTTTGCACCACCCGCTGGGCCGCTTCACCGATACAATCGGGGGCAAATTGGACGTCTGTACCCAGCAACTCAGCTAAACGGGCGGCGACAGGGGCTAGACTGTTGCCCTCCTTGACCAGTTTCACCTCGCCCGTGTTTTTGTCCTTTTGAAACGGCCGTCCCAGGTGACTGCACAGGATGACCTTAGCCCCCCGTTCCCGTAGGTATTGGATGGTAGGCAGCGCTGCCCGAATCCGTGTATCGTCGGTAATCCGCTGTTCTTTATCCAGGGGCACGTTAAAGTCCACCCGCACCAAAACCCGCTTGCCCGCCAGGTCAGCCTCGGTCAAACTAGCCACTGTTTTTTTCGCCACAGCATCCCTCCACCCAAATCTGGAATAATTGTACTGGTGAATAGAACGCCTTTCGCCCATGTTTCACAAAGTTCTGTTGGCGTTGGACCGCAACCGGGAACCCCTGGAGCCAGGTCTGAAACTAGTGACGTTTTGCGACGCTGAATTGACCTTATTGGCAGTCGCCGCAACCGATGCCGAGGTAACTGACACGGAGGACTGGTTGCGGGAGGTTGAAGCGAGTGTGCAAAACAGGGGCATTAAGGTTCATAGCTTGGTGCGGGTTGGGCAACCGGCATTTGTCATTTGCGATGTGGCTGACGAGCTGAACGCGGATTTGATCATCATGGGCTGCCGGGGCACAGGTTTGACGGAGGAAGGCATGGCAGAAAGCGTGAGCATCCGGGTGATCAATCTCGCGCCCTGTCCGGTGCTGGTCATCCCTTGACGGTCCCCGCCTGCGCCAGCCAGTTCAACCCCAGTACAACGGCAATCAACACCAAGGCGGCGGCCCAGGCCAATTCCTGCTGGTTGGCAAAGGGCGATAGCGCAAAGGTGTAAATCAGTACCGGCAAGGACGCTACCGGTTGCGTCAGCAGGGCTTCGGGGCCTAATTCTCGCAGGGGCAAATAATGCCGGGAAAACAAAGCTGTGAACAGCAGGGGAGCCGTTTCGCCCGCCGCCCGCGCCAGGGCCAGCGTTAAACCGGTGCGCAATCCCGGCCACGCCTGGGGCAAGAGAATGCGAGTCACCATTTGCCAGCGGGTCGCTCCCAACGCCCAGGCCGCCTGGCGCATCTCTTGGGGCACCGCCGCGAGAGCCAACCGCGTTGTGGTCGTGAGAATCGGCAGCATGATCAGGGCAAGGGCTAACGCGCCTGCCAGCGCCGAGAACCGCCGGGTATGGACAATCATCACGCCAAACACAAACACCCCCACCAGAATGGACGGCAATCCCGCTAGCACCTCCAGTCCCAGGTTCAGCCCGCTTGCCAACCACGGCCAGGGACAAAACTCGCTCAAATACACCGCCGCCAACACCGACACCGGCAGCGCCATCAGCGTCGCCAGGGTTAACAACACCGCACTACCCACCAAGGCTGGTCCGAGTCCTCCTGTAGCATCTAAAGGCGCCGGTGGTAACGCCGTCAACACTGTCCAGCCGTCTCGGAGCCATTGCGCCATGCCGCGATAACTCACATAACCCAAAATGGCACCTAGCACCCCCAACACTAGCACCAGCGCCAAGGTTACTAGGGTGGATAGGAGCCAATCCCGCAGCCGTCGCAGCATCATGGCTTACCGCGCAAGAGGCGACCCACCGCCTGCAACTGGAGCCTGCGAAATCCGCCGGCGTCAATGAGCGTCACCTCTGGCGGCACCAGTTGGCTATCCCAGGGCGAACCTATGAGCACCACCACCAAAGGTTGCGCCAATGCGACCAAATCCCCAAGCACTTGCCGCTGTCCCAGATACCGCTGAGCATGGTACAGCAGTAAAACATGGGTCGTTTCTGGGGATGACGCGGGTAGCGGTGTGGGTTCGGTCAAGGCGGTGGTGATCACCTGGGCGTCGGGCACCTGTAGCAGTGCGGCCATCTGGCAGGCATCAAACCAGCAGGGTTCAAACAGCACCCAATCCGCTAGCGGTTTCACATCGGGTACGTACAACCGCACCGGCCCTGAAATGGGCAACCACCCTCTGGGGTCACGCACCACGCGCACTGCCGCTTGGGAAATGGCTGCCGCTAAGGCTGTCGCAGGCTCCGGGATTCGGCCTGTTAACACCTGAGCCACGTCCGCTTGGGCAACCAACGACTCAATGCGCGACAAGGCGACGTCATGGTCAGGCAAGTCCCCCTGTTGTGCCGCCGCCGTTAAGACCTCTATCACCTCTACCATCAGCGCTGGGCTGGCTTGGCCAATGATGGCAATGTCATGTCCCGCCTGCAGGGTTTGCAACACCATTTCCGGCAACGTCCCCTGTAGCCGCAGCGCTCCCATGCCTAAGTCATCGCTGACGCAAAGGCCGCGAAACCCCAGCGTATGACGGAGATAAGTCTGAATGGTGGGTGCTGAAAAGGTGGTGATGGTTTCTGCATCGAGCGCCGGCGCTTTCAGATGGGTAGTCATCACCGCCGGTATCCCAGCTTGAATCAGCGCCTGAAACGGTTGCCAGTGCCGTTGCCATTCCTGGAGCGGTATATCCACGCGGGGCAACCCATCGTGGGGGTCCACCGTCGCCGCACCGAGACCAGGAAAATGCTTGGCACATCCCCAAATGCCCACGCGCTGTAATCCCCGCCACAGGGCGACGCCCAACCGTGCCACCCGTTCGGGGTCGGAACCAAACGACCGCCACCCCAGCCCCGGATTCGGTTTGCTCCCCATGACATCTACCACCGGCGCTAAGTTCCAGCCAATCCCCAGCGCCCGCAATTCCCGCCCGATTTGCTCACCCATGTGTTCCGCCCACTGTTCCGCTTGGGCCAAGTCTTGTTCCGCCACCCGCCCCAGCGCATAATTCCCCGGCCAAATCGTGCCGGGTTGCAGATGGCGCACCACCTGGCCGCCTTCGTGGTCCACCGCCACCACCAGCGGTCGTCCCAGTTTCTTTCGCAATTCCTGCAACTGCTGGGGTAACTGCTCTGGCTGGGCCAACTGCGACCGAAACAACAGCAGTCCCGTCGCGCCGGTTGTTTGCAGTAGATGGAATGCCGCTTCCCCAATCGGTCCCGGTGGCGCCCCTAGCAACAATCGCCGTCCAACTTCAGCCATGCTGCTGGCAATAGCGTTCGACCAGAATCATGGCCGCCACGTCATCCACCGGGCCGGGCAAGGGCCGCAGCCGCCGGGGCAACAGTTGTCGCCATCCCCGCGCCGGATAGACCTCCCAGTACCGTTGCTGGGCTTCCAGGGTACTAAACCGCTCATCCACCAAGGCAACCATCACGCCGGGGAGCCATTCCTGGAGCCGTTGTCGCCAGGGTTGCGCCGTCGTTTGATTGCCCATTACCACCACTTCAGGCTGGTACTGATGGTACAAGCGCCGGAGCAAGGCCAGGGTGTCCGCCGCCGGCACCACTTGATGGAACAGCCATTCCCCTTGGGCTGAGCGCACCGCCACGCCACATTTATCGCGTCCAGGGTCAAACCCCAAAATCACCGGCATTAGCGAGGCAATTCACTCAGGACTTCGCGGGCTGCCGCCAAGGTGGCATCAATGTCGGCCTCCGTGTGGGCCAGGCTGGTGAATCCCGCCTCAAATTGGGATGGGGCTAGATACACCCCCCGCTCCAGCATTCCCCGGTGGAACCGGCTGAACTTTTGCAAATCCGACGTTTTCGCCTGCGCGTAGTTTTTGACCGGGCCGCGGGTGAAGAAGAAGCCAAACATGCCCCCCAAGCTGCCACTGCACATCGGGTGACCCAGCTCATCGGCAATCGCCTGCAACCCCTGCACCAAGCGGGTCGTGATGCGCTCCAACTGCTCATAGACCCCCGGCCGTTGCAGGAGTTCGAGCGTCTTAATCCCCGCCGTCATCGCCAGGGGATTCCCCGAAAGCGTTCCCGCTTGGTACATGGGACCCGCCGGCGCTACCATCTGCATGATGTCTTTGCGACCGCCATAGGCCCCCACGGGCAACCCACCGCCAATGATCTTGCCTAGCGTCGTCAAATCCGGTTTGATGCCGAAGTATTCCTGCGCGCCCCCGTAGCGAATCCGAAACCCCGTCATCACCTCGTCAAACACCAACAGGGCGCCTTCCCGTTCCGTTAGCTCCCGCAGGCCCACCAGGAACTCCCGCTCCGGCAGGATAAAACCGGCATTCCCCACCACCGGTTCCAGCACCACGGCGGCAATTTCCCCCGGATACTGGGCAAATAAAGCCTTCACAGCGTCTAAGTCGTTATAGGGTGCGGTTAGCGTCGCAGCCGTTACCGACTTGGGCACGCCCGGCGAATCCGGCAACCCCAACGTAGCCACCCCCGACCCAGCCTTGACCAAAAACATATCCGCATGGCCGTGGTAGCAACCTTCAAACTTGATGATTTTCTCCCGCCCGGTAAACGCCCGCGCCAGCCGTAGTGCCCCCATGCACGCTTCCGTCCCCGAGTTCACAAAGCGCACCATTTCGATGCTGGGCACCGCTGCAATCACCATCTCCGCCAGGATGTTTTCCTGACGACTGGGTGCGCCAAAACTGGTACCTTTCCAGGCAGCGTCGCAAATAGCTTGGATCACTTCGGGATGGGCGTGCCCACAAATGGCTGGCCCCCAGGTGCCCACGTAGTCAATGTACCGGTTGCCATCCACGTCCCAGATGTAGGCCCCCTGCACCCGGTCAAACACGATGGGCTGGCCTCCTACCGACTTAAACGCCCGCACGGGCGAACTGACGCCCCCCGGCATTAACTCTTGGGCGCGGGCAAAGATGCGCTGGGATTCCGTGGTATTCCAAGCTGTGGCAACCATAGGTTTCGTCTCGTCCTGATTGGCCAAGGTTTTTACCTATTCTACCCCCTAGCGGTTACCCTCGCCGCTTTCCATCGCATTACCTTATGGGTTTGAGTCATTTTGATTATCTAATAAAGCCACTTTATTGCTCACCCCAAAAACTGTAAACTTATCAACTCTTCCCAACGATGGAAACGACCTTTAGTATGGAAATTGACAAAATTAATTCTGCCTACTTTCTGTTTACTCTTGTAAACTTTTACCCGTTTTTTCGGCAATTTCGTCTGAGATTGTTGAGGAGGTGTTTGTGTCTAATCAACGCTTCAATCGTCGGCAATTTTTGCTAGGTGCTGGGACGGCTGCGGGATTGATTTTTCTGAATAAGACGGCCAGCCATGCTCAGTCAGCAGGCAAACCAGAGACCACAAAAATTCGGTTAGGTTACCTGCCCATTGTGGAATCAGCACCCTTGATCATCGCCCAGGAGAAAGGCTTTTTCGCCAAGTACGGGATGACAGATGTTGAGGTGATCAAGCAGGCCAACTGGGCATCGGCGCGGGACAACGTGGTGATCGGCTCAGCCGCCGGTGGGATTGACGGAGGCATGTGGCAGCTCCCCATGCCGCACTTGATCACGGAGGGGGTGATCACCAACGGGCGCAAGGTGCCAATGTACGTGCTGGCGATGTTGATCACCCAGGGGAATGGCATTGCCGTGTCCAACACCCTGCGGGGTCAAGGGCTGCACCTGCGCATGAAAAACCCCAATGTGATCAAAGAGTTCAGCCGCACGCGGGGCCGGCAATTCAAGGTGGCCTACACGTTCCCAGGGGGCAATCAGGAGCTATGGATTCGCTACTGGCTGGCAGCCAACGGGATTGACCCGGATAAGGATGTGGACATGGTCACCATTCCACCGGCGGAAACCGTGCAGGGACTGAAAACGGGAACGGTGGATGCCTTCAGCACTGGCGACCCGTGGCCCTATCGGATTGTGGAGGAAGACGCAGGCTTTCTGGCGGTTTTGACAGCCCAGATGTGGCGGTTTCACCCGGAGGAATACCTGGCGATCCGCGCCGACTGGGTGGATAGACATCCCAATGCCACGATTGCGCTACTGCGGGGGTTGTTCGAGGCCCAGCAGTGGTGCGACCAGAAGGCCAACCGCCGGGAAATGGCCAAGTTGCTCTCGGGACGGAATTTCTACAACGTGCGGGAGGACATCCTGATTGACCCCTTCCTGGGGCAATACGTGATGGGAGACGGCCAGCGCAACGTGAGCGATTTCACCATGGGTCCGCTGTACTGGCAATGCGCCCGGGGGAGCGTTTCCTATCCCTATCGCAGTTTAGAGCTGTGGTTTTTGGTGGAAACGATGCGCTGGGGATTGCACCGCGGATTCATCAAAAGCGTGGACCAGGCGCGGGCGCTCGTCAATCGGGTCAACCGGGAAGACTTCTGGCGGCGTGCGGCACAGGCGTCAGGCATCAAACCACCGGCGAGCCAGTCGCGGGGTGTAGAAACCTTGTTTGATGGCGTGAAATTTGACCCGGCCAACCCCCAAGCCTACCTGAAACAACTCAAAATCAAGCGGGTTTGACACCACGCAGGCATTCCCTCCCAACATTCATCCGGTCCCAGCGCAGACGACTGGGATTTTTTTTCCTAGATAACCATAACTTATGATTGCCTTTACAAAATATCAATTCCCGTACCCTTCCCAAACCTTAAGACATCCTTTAGGATGGGGGTTGTCAAAAGAGATATCCGTCCTTTTGGCTCTTTTTTGCCAATTTGCATCCAGTTGTTGGCAATTTCTTCAGAAATTGTTGAGGAGGGTATTTGTGTCTCAATTCCATTACCGACGGCGACATTTTTTATTCACTGCCGCAGGAGTGACGGGGGCGTTTTTGCTGAAAGGCTGTGGTCCCCAAGTCCAAGAAACCGCTCAGCCAACACCGGCTGCTGAACCTGGCGTTGCGCCGGAGGTCACCACGATTCGTTTGGGCTTTCTCCCCATCGTGGAATCTGCGCCCCTGATCATCGCCAAGGAAAAAGGCTTTTTTGCGAAATACGGGATGCCAGGGGTGGAAGTGGTCAAGCAGGCCAGTTGGGCATCGGCGCGGGACAATGTGGTGATTGGCTCTGCCGCCGGCGGGATTGACGGGGGGATGTGGCAACTCCCCATGCCGCATCTGATTACGGAAGGGGTGATCACCAACGGCCAAAAGGTTCCCATGTACGTGCTGGCTCAGTTGATTACCCAGGGGAATGGCATTGCCATTGCCGGCGCGCACCAGGGGAAGGGGTTGCACCTGCGCATCCAAAACCCGGATTACATCAAGGGGTTTAGCCGCACCAATGGGCGCAAGTTCCGAGCGGCCTTTACGTTCCCCGGCGGCAATCAGGAGCTATGGATTCGCTACTGGCTGGCGGCCAACGGCATTGACCCGGATAAAGACATCGAGTTGTTGACGGTGCCACCTGCTGAGACGGTGCAGGGGATGCGCACGGGCACGATGGATGCTTTCAGCACTGGCGACCCGTGGCCCTTCCGCATCGTGAATGAGGGGATTGGGTTTTTAGGGGCATTGACGGCGCAGATGTGGCCGGCCCACCCTGAAGAGTACCTGGCGATTCGCGCCGATTGGGTGGACAAACATCCCAAAGCGACCCTGGCGCTGTTGCAGGCAGTGATGGCGGCTCAGCAATGGTGCGATGACCCGGCGAATCGGAAGGAATTAGCGACTATCCTGGCGGGACGGAATTACTTCAACGTGCCGGTGGCGGTTCTAGAGCCCCCCTTCCAGGGCAAGTACACGCTAGGGGACGGGCAACCGGAGGTCAACGATTTCCAAATGGGACCCCTGTACTGGCAAGACCGCCAGGGCAACGTGTCCTATCCCTACAAGAGCCATGAGTTGTGGTTTTTAACGGAAACCATGCGCTGGGGATTGCACAACCGCTTCATCAAAGACATGGACCAGGCGAAAAAACTGGTGGACCGGGTCAACCGCGCCGACCTGTGGCTCGAGGCGGCCAAGTTGAGCGGGATAGCGCAAGTGCCGACGGGTCCCTCCCGCGGCAAAGAAACCTTCTTCGATGGGGTGACCTTTGACCCGGACAATCCCCAGCAGTATCTGGCCCAACTGCAAATCAAACGCGCGTAAAGGAGGTGCAACGATGGTTACGGCTCCCAGTCCCCGCTTTCGTCCCATCCCCTGGCAAGAGTGGCGACAAAGGTACGCGCCGCAGGTGATACCGCCAGTAGTGGGCATTGTGGGGTTTCTGTTGGTGTGGCAGGTGCTTTCGGTCACGGGCGTCACCCGCTTGCCCGCGCCCAGCACGCTATTAACCGACGAAAACACCCGCAACTTGCTGCTCAATCCCTTTTTTGACCGGGGGGGCTTGGACAAGGGCCTGTTCTGGCAAACGATGGCGAGTCTGACGCGGGTGGCCAAAGGGTATCTGGGGGCTGCCGTGGTAGGCATCAGTTTGGGCATCTTGGTAGGCGTCAATCCCATCGTCAACCGGGCGTTGGACCCCCTGTTTCAATTCCTGCGGATGATTGCTCCCTTGGCCTGGGTGCCGATTACCTTGATTGCCTTGCCCAATGTGCAGACGGCGGCAATTTTTGTGATTTTCATTACAGCGGTGTGGCCCATCTTGATTAACACGGCGGTGGGGGTACAACAAATTCCCCAGGATTACAAAAACGTGGCGATGGTGCTCCAGATTTCCCCCCGCAAGTATTTCTTCAAAATCCTGCTCCCAGCGGCGTTGCCCTATATCTTTACGGGGTTGCGGATTGCCATTGGGCTGGCGTGGTTGGCCATTATTGCGGCGGAAATCGTGATGTCGGGGGTGGTGGGCATCGGCTTTTTCATCTGGGACGCCTACCAGCAGAACTACGTGAGCGAAGTCATCCTGGCGGTGATTTACATCGGCGCTGTGGGGTTGATCCTGGACCGCCTAGTGGCCTGGGCGCAACGGTTGATTGTTCCGCAACAGTAGGAGGCTCGTATGACGGTGTTGGTGGCGGTGGAGCAGGTGGAAAAACGCTTTCCCTTAGGTGGCGGCAACTTCTACCTGGCGTTGCAGGACATTAACTTGGAAATTCGGCAAGGGGAGTTTGTCTCTTTCATCGGGCACTCGGGGTGCGGCAAATCCACGCTGCTGAATTTGATTGCCGGTTTAGACCGCCCGACGCAGGGGCAAGTGTGGGTGGGAGGCCAGCCGGTGCAACGCCCCGGACCCGACCGGATGGTGGTGTTTCAGAACTATTCCCTGCTGCCGTGGTTGACGGTGTGGGAGAACGTGTCGCTGGCGGTGGAGGAGGTGCTGGGGCATCTGTCGCCGGCAGAACGTCGCCAAGTGGTCCAGCGGCATTTGGATTTGGTGGGCTTGACGGCGGCCAAGCATAAGTACCCGGCGCAACTGTCGGGGGGCATGAAACAACGGGTGGCGATTGCCCGCGCCCTAGCGATCCGCCCGGAAGTGCTGCTGCTGGATGAACCCTTTGGGGCCTTGGACGCTTTGACGCGGGGGCATTTGCAAGAGCAGTTGTTGCGGATTTGCGAGGAACACCAGGTGACGACGGTGATGGTCACCCACGATGTGGACGAGGCGGTGTTTCTCTCGGACCGGATTGTGATGCTCACCAACGGCCCCGGCGCCCAGATTGGCCAGATTTTGACCGTGGATATTCCCCGGCCCCGGCGGCGCATGGAGGTGGTCAAGCACCCCAGTTATTACAGCCTGCGCAGCGAGGTGATTTACTTTCTCAACCAGCAAAAACGCATCAAAAATATGCGCACCCGCTCCGCCAAGGCAATTGCCCGGCATGGCTTGGAAAAAGTGAACTTGGAGATTGGGTTTGTACCGCTCACGGCCTGTGCGCCCCTGGCAGTAGCGAAAGAAAAAGGGCTGTTCGCCAAGCATGGTTTGGATGAGGTGCATCTGGTGCGCGAGACCAGTTGGCGTGGCATTGTGGATGGCTTGGTGGGGGGGTATCTGGATGCGGCCCAAACGCCGGCGGGTTTGCCCGTGTGGCTGACGCTGGGGGGTTATCAAGACCGCCCGCTGCCGGTGGTCACCAGCCTGACCATGACCCGCAATGGCAATGCCATTACGCTCGCCCGGCGCTTCTACGAGCAGGGGATTCACACAGCGGCCCACCTGCGGGCGTATCTCCACGAGCAAACCACGCCTCCCACCTTCGGCATGGTGCATCCGGCTTCAATGCATAACCTCCTGTTGCGCTACTGGCTGGCGGCGGCGGGGATTGACCCGGACCGGGATGTACGCTTGCGCACGATTCCCCCGGCTCAAATGGTGGCGGATTTGCAGGCGGGCACGATTGACGGCTACTGCGTAGGGGAACCCTGGAATCTGCGGGCGGCGTTAGAGGGCATTGGGTTTACGGTGGCGACCGACCAGGAACTCTGGTTAGACCATCCGGGCAAGGTCCTGGGGGTGCGCGAGGACTGGGCCATGCGTTACCCCAATACCCATATCGCCCTAGTCAAGGCCCTCCTCGAAGCCTGTCATTACTGCAGCCAACCGCAGCACCACGAGGAGATCCGGCACCTGCTGGCTCGCCCAGAATACCTCGGCACCGATGTGCGTTACATCCAGTTAGGGGAACCTGGGAAACTCACTTGTGAGCTTGGCCAGCCGGAGTACGCTCACCATCGGTTTTACGGCGAAGGATTGAACCGGCCCAGCCGTACCGAGCACCTGTGGATCATGACCCAGTTGGCTCGCTGGGGAGAGGTGCCGTTTCCGCGCAACTGGCTGGAAATCCTGGAGCGGGTCTGTCGCGTGGATACCTTCACCATTGCGGCGCGGGAGGTGGGCCTGCTGGGAACGACCCCAACCAGTCGCAGCCCGATTCGCCTGTTCGACGGGAGTGAATTCACTAGCAACCAGGACCCCATTGATTACCTGAATCATCTAGCCATCAAGCGGGATTTTTCCGTGGCCGAGATTGTGCTCGAACGGCCGCAAGCAGCCCTGTCATAATGCGTTTCAGGAGATGTCTATGGTCACGACCACCCCGGTTCCTACAGCGGCTTCCACAGCGACAGAAGAGATTCTGACGTTCCACCAAGTCACCAAGCAGTACGGCGACTTGCTGGTACTCAACGGCATCAATCTCAGCATCCGCCAGGGGGAGTTTGTCTGCATCATCGGCCACTCTGGCTGCGGCAAATCCACCCTGCTCAATCTAGCCGCCGGTTTTACGCAACCCACGAGCGGGGAAGTACGCCTGCGAGGGCGGGTGATCACCAAGCCAGGTCCCGACCGGATGGTGGTGTTTCAGAACTATTCCCTGCTGCCCTGGCTGACGGTGTTTGAAAACGTCTTTTTGGCGGTGGACGCGGTCTATCCCCAGAAACGGTTGCCAGAGAAACGCGCCCTAGTGCGACAGTACCTGAACCTGGTGGGACTCGGCGAGGCGATGGACAAGCGCCCGCCCCAAATTTCCGGGGGCATGAAGCAGCGGGTAGCCATTGCCCGGGCGCTGGCGGTGCAGCCAGAGGTGTTGCTCTTGGATGAACCCTTTGGGGCGTTGGATGCTATCACCAAAGAAGAATTGCAGGAGGAACTGCTGGCAATTTGGAGTCGCAGCGGCTGCACCGTGCTGATGATCACCCACGATATTGACGAAGCGCTGTTTTTGGCCGACCGCCTGGTCATGATGACCAACGGCCCAGCAGCCACCATCGGGGAAGTCCTCCCCATTCCCTTTGGCCGACCGCGCAGCCGTGAACGAATGTTGGAGGACCCCCGCTACTACGACCTGCGCAACCGGGCCTTGGCGTTCCTGTACGAGCGGTTTGCGCCGCCCGAGACCTAGTAGGTTTCCACGTGCCAGCGGCCCTGCTTTTTCAGGTCTTTTTGGTACTCGGCCCAGTCCACCCCATGTTTAGCAGCGGCGGCGGTAAAGGCGGCGTCAATCCCGTCTTCCATCCCCCGCAACCCGCATATGTACACATGGGTCTTCGGCTGCTGGAGCAGGTCCCAGAGTTCTTCCGCGTGTTCCGCCACCCGGTGCTGAATGTACATCCGCCCACCTTCGGGATTTTTCTGCTCGCGGCTGATGGCGTAGGTGAGCCGGAACTGGTCGGGGTACTGGGCCTGGAGTGCCTCTAGCTCGTCCTTGTACAGGATGTTGGGCGTTGTGGGGATACCAAAGATCAACCAGGCAAAACCGGTGAACTGGTAATCGGGGTTGAGCTGGCGCTCTTCTGGCTTGAACATCCGCCACAGGTAGGCTCGAAACGGCGCAATCCCCGTCCCTGTCGCCATCATGATGATATTGGCATCCGGGTCATCGGGCAACAGCATTTCCTTGCCTACCGGCCCAGTGATTTTCACTTCTTCTCCCGGTTGCAGGTGACACAGGTAGGTGGAGCAGACCCCATAAACCTTTTCTTTGGTTTCGGGATGCTCATACTCCAGTTGGCGCACGCACAGGGAGACGGTTTGGTCGTCTAGGTCGTCCCCATGGCGGGTAGACGCGATGGAATACAGGCGCAATTTGTGGGGTTTGCCGTTGGCATCCGTACCCGGCGGGATGATGCCGATGCTCTGTCCTTCGAGGTAGCGCAGGTTACTCCCCCGTAGGTCGAGCTTGATGTGCTGGACAATACCGATGCCTCCCGGTCGCACCAGCGGTTCATTGCTGAGACACCGCCCGATAAACGGCGCGTTGGGACGGTAGAGATTCAGGGGAATATCCGTTTTTTCCTTGACTTGAGTCATAGGTTTGCTGCGTGAGACGGCCTCTTTAGTTGTAGTGCGTTTGGGCCGGGACTTGCTGGTTTGTTCCACTTGATTTTCTATTTGCGGGGGTGGGGGAACGGCTGGAGACAGCGAACCATTGACGGGACGCACACGGACAATCCGACCCCCCAGCCGTTGGAGCCGTTGCATTTCCCGGTTCAGGCGGTCGTAGGGCACCTGTAGAACCAGCGGCCCACTCTGGCGGATGGGGTAATTGAGATTGGGAGTGGTGGAATTTTGTCGCAGGCCCACCACCTCCAGCATGAATACCCGGTTGTTATAGGACGTACTTGTGGCAAGAGAACTCAGCATCACGCAGCTCACCTAGCAGCACACGTTCTAATGTACTCTAAGATAGCCCACTGCTACTAATACCCAGCTAGAGAGAGTATGATAAGGCTGGGAGTGGGGCTGTAGCTCAGTAGGATAGAGCAAGCGCCTCCTAAGCGCTAGGCCGCCGGTTCAACTCCGGCCAGTCCCGTTTGCCCCAACAGTGCAAATTGGTGCAAAATTGGCGTAGGAACACCCCCATCCAGCCTGCGTTATGTTTCACTCCCACAAGGAAGGCCACCTACCACTGGCAAACCTATAGCCAAGCTACGTTAACTTGCCAGATGGATAATCGGAAAACTAAGAACGGGGCTACGCCCTGCGATCCGAGAGATGACAAGCCTAGGTAACTTGGCTTGAGTTCCATCGCCAGCCGTCATAGTTCTCCTCGCATAGCCCGTTTCATATCTTGCACTGCTTGCGTCAATCCCACAAGCACGGCGCGACTGATGATGCTGTGGCCGATGTTGAGTTCTTCCAGGCCAGGAATACAGGCCACTGGATACACATTTTGATAGGTCAACCCATGACCTGCATTCACTCGCAAGCCCAACTCCTGAGCCAGTTTGGCCCCCAAGGTCAACCGCTGCAGTTCCTGCTGGCGTTCCATTTCCTGGTGAGCTTGCGCGTAGGGGCCAGTGTGCAGCTCAATCCAGCGAGCGCCGGTTTGCTGGGCGGCGTGAATTTGCTCTGGCTCCGCGTCGATAAATAAACTCACAGGTATCCCCTGGTCTTGCAGCGTTGCCACGGTTTGGGTCAATTCCTTGAGGTTTCCCACCACGTCCAACCCACCCTCGGTGGTGATTTCCTCGCGCCGTTCGGGCACCAGGGTCACGTAGTCTGGGCGGACATCGAGCGCAATTGCCACCATCTCCGGCGTCGCCGCCATCTCCAGATTCAGGTGGGTTTGCACGGTCTGGCGCAGGCAACGCACGTCCCGTTCCTGGATGTGCCGCCGGTCCTCCCGCAAGTGGACGGTAATGCCATCAGCACCCCCCAATTCAGCCAACACGGCAGCGGCAACGGGGTCCGGTTCCGTCGTGCGACGCGCCTGGCGGAGTGTGGCAACATGGTCAATATTGACACCGAGTTTGGGCACCGTGCGGGACTCCTATCCGTTTTCTGCCATTCTACCCTTCTGGCAACGTCAATCTCCCACCCAGCGGGTCTTTCTCCTAGTCGGTCTGGGGCTGGTGCTGGTTTACGGGCTGGCGGCACTGCTGGCTCCCTGGTTTGTCGGACTGGGTCTACCGGATCCCCAGGAATTCCTCAACCATGTCCCCCAACAACCGCCCAGTCCCCAGCATTGGTTTGGCACGGACCGTCAAGGATACGACGTACTCAGCCGGGTCATTTTTGGCGCGCGGGTGGCCTGGCAGGTCGTGCTTTGGGCGACCAGCTTGAGCTTGGGTATCGGGTTGCCGCTGGGGGCCTTTAGCGGCTACTGGGGCGGCAAGGTGGATAAGACCCTGCTTTTTTTAATGGATACGCTCTACACCTTGCCGGGCTTGCTGTTGTCCCTAACGGTGGCCTTTGTGGTGGGGCGAGGGGTGCTGAATGCAGCGATTGCCCTGAGTATTGCCTATATCCCCCAGTACTACCGAGTCATTCGCAACCACACGATGAGCTTGAAAAACGAACTTTTTGTGGAGGCGGCGCGGGCGCTGGGAGCCAGTGACCTAGCCATTCTGGGGCGGCATCTGAGCCGGCATTTGGGGCGCGATTTGCCGGTGTTGGTGAGTGTCAACAGCGCTGATGCCGTCTTGACCTTGGCGGGGCTGGGGTTTCTGGGGTTAGGGTTGCCGCCGGAGACGCCGGAATGGGGACACGAGCTGGCCCAGGCCCTCGACAGTTTACCGACAGGCATCTGGTGGACGACCCTGTTTCCAGGTCTGGCGATGACAGGTCTTGTCGTCGGGTTGTCCCTAGTGAGTGAAGGGTTGGGGGAAGCCTGATACTATAAGAGAAAAAAACGGTATGGTTTCATGGGGCTGGAGGACCTGCACACCGAACTCAGCCTGCTGCGGCGAGCCAACGAACTGTTGCGCCAGGAAAATGAGAATTTACGGCTGGGGCGCGATAGTTTGTTAGAGCGGCTGCGGCAATTGGAGGTGATCACAACTCCCTGTCAAAACTGCCTAGCCATGAGTGACAGTTGGCTCCTGCAGGCGTCGGGAGTCAATTATAGCCGGTTGAAAGAATTACTCGCCCAAAAGGACTGGGAAGCAGCGGATTTGGAAACCCAGCGTTTGTTGTTAAAAATTGCCGGGCAAAAAGCGGAAGAGCGGGGTTTTTTAGATGCCACTGACATTGACCGTTTGCCCTGCATTGACCTGAAGATTATCAACAAATTGTGGAGTGTTTATTCCAACGGCAAATACGGCTATATCGTCCAGCAGCAAATCTGGTCTCAAACCCGCAGCACCGCCAACTTATGGGGCCATCCCGATTTCGACGGCTACTACCCCATGCGAGAAGGGATTGGCTATTCCCTGGCCCAGCGCATTCTCCGATGCGCCTTAGAAAGTTTTTAGACTAAGCCCAGCTTCCCCAAGCGCAGGCGTGGACTTGGGTTTGAGGTGCAACTTTAAGGCGAACGTGACCGGAAATTATCTTGTAGGTTGCAGGGCAATTATCCCCCTGACAAACGACCGTGGCTTAGAGGGACACAAATAACGGATCGTTGGTTCTCAAAGTTTCCTGTGTCTTCCGGGGAACTTGCGATGACGGTTGGCTGTCTGTCCTAGCAGTCTAGGTGAATGATGCAACGTCTATGAACATCCATCTTCTTGTGCGTCTCGGTGGCGCGAGCGGCTTGAGCTTGCTTTTGATAACCCCCAGTTTCGCCTTTCGGGATACCCGGAACTTTTGGGCTGAAAATTGCATTCAACAATTGGCAAGCCGCAATATTATCGGCGGCTATGCAGACGGCACATTTCGCCCTGACAACCCGGTGACCCGAGCCGAATTTGCCACGATGGTTAGCCGGGCGTTCCTCACGGGTGCCGGTCGGACGAGCATGGGGTTTCGGGATGTCCCGCCGAGCTTTTGGGCCTACGATGCGATTAACCAAGCGGCCAGCGCAGGGTTCATGTCTGGCTATCCCGATGGCACCTTTCGACCCGAGCAAAACATCTCACGGGTGCAGGTGCTGGTGGCCCTCAGCAGTGGGTTAAATCTCAACCCGACGGAAGCCCCAGACGTCACTCTGAACCGGCTGTACCGCGATGCCGATGCCATTCCCAATTACGCCCGCCCAGGCGTCGCTGCTGCGAGTGAACGGCAGTTGGTGGTCAACTACCCAGATGTCACGCTGTTGCGCCCGAATCAATGGGCAACACGGGCGGATGTGGCGGCCAGTTTGTGTCAGAGCTTGCAGCTAGCCGGCATTCCCAGTCAGTACATTGCCAACGCCACGCTAGCCACTCCAGTGCAAACCCCAGTTGCCACTCTGCCCCAGGGAACCCTCATTGTCGCTCGCCTAGGGAATCAACGAGTGATTGTGACGCCCCAGGACACGCTGCCGCTGACGCTGACTGTTGCTCAAGACGTGCGAGACAGTCGCGGTCGGGTGGTGTTGCCGGCGGGGAGTACGATTACGGGTCGGCTCCAACCGGCGGGTCAAGGGTCCCAGTTTGTCGCCCAGCAGGTCAACGTACGCGGCCAAAGCCTTCCCCTAGATGCCACCTCCGCGCCGGTGCGGCAGACGCGGGAAATCAGCGAGCGCAGTTTGCGGCCCATCTTGCCTGGTGCCCTGGTGGGCACGGCTGCCGCAGCCTTGATTGCCGGTGTATCAGGTGACCGGCGGATCGAAGCGGGCGAAGTGCTGGCGGGTACGGTCGCAGGCGCTGCCGCCGGATTGAACTGGGGCCGGAGACCGGAAAAAGCCCTGCGGGATTTCGGCATCGGCGCAGGCATCGGCGCTGCTATCGGAGGGTTATCGGGAGACCGGCGCATCACAGCAGCCGAAGTCCTAGGCGGCGCGGTTCTGGGTTCGGTCGTGGGTGGAGCAGCAGACCGGCAGCAGGTCAGGGAGGTCATCGTTCTGGAACCCAACAGCGACCTGGTGCTTACCGTCAATCAACCAGTCAACGTGCCGTTGCCGTAGCTTGAGGTCACTGGCTCTGGGGAATGGGTCAGCACCAGGGTGCGCGAGGGCATCACCCGCCACAAATTACAGTTGTCTCCGTAGATTGGGGGACCGGCGTGTCGAAATTCCTGGTTTAACCGTTTTTCCAGGTCTAACCACAACGCCATAAACTGGTCTTTCTGCGCAGCCGGCAGGGTTTTGTCTAGGCGTTTGAGGCATTCCAAATTGCTGTAGAAAACGGTTTGGATATGCCACCCCAGTTCCTGGAGCAGGGCGTCAATCTCAGCCTGGACGACCCGTTGCTGAAATGGCGCGACATACCCCAGGCGGGCAAGAAGTGGGGCCAACCCATTGTGCAGGGCCACCCGGCAGGCTGGTAACCAAGTTTCTAACCGCTGGACCTCCAGGTGGGGGCGGAAATGGCCGTCGTCGTAATTGAGATAAAAAATGCCGTGGGGTGCCAGTTGGCGTTTGGCCATCTGGAGGTAACGGCGGCGGTCGTACACATGCTCCAACACGCTGAAACTCACGATGAAGTCGGCTTGGAGGTGTATCTGTTCCAACTCCGCCCAACCCACCAGCCGGGCCGGCAAACCCGCGAGCCGTTTTTCCGCCTGTCGCCGCCGTTGGGGATGGGGTTCAAACCCCCACCACTGGATTTGGGGATAATCCCGCAGCACGTGCGGCCAGTGACCTCCATCGCCACAGCCGTAATCAAAAATGACGCAGGGGCGCTGGTTCCCTAGCCGCGCCAACAAGTCCTGCAAAATCCAGGATTTGGCCGCGTTTCCCCACCAGTAGGCCGCCATAAAAAATAAAAAACCCTAAATTTGTCCCCCAGAGTACCACGGCCGCGACCCTGCTTCGGTAGGATCAAAGTAAGTGTGTAGCTCCGACGGGATGACTCACGAGCGGTATTCAGACCCCGCCACTCAACTGGCACTGACCATTGCTCGGGCGGCAGAGGAGCGCAAAGGCCAAGATATTCTTCTCCTGCGGGTTGCTGAGGTTTCCTACCTTGCCGACTACTTTGTCCTGGTGACGGGCTATTCGCCAGCCCAAGTGCGGGCCATTGCTCGGTCCATTGAGGAACAGGCGGCCCAGCAGTGTCACAGGCGACCCCGCCATCAAGAGGGTTCCCCCGAGGGGGGCTGGGTGTTGCAGGACTACGGCGATGTGATTGTACATATCTTTCTACCCCGCGAGCGAGCCTTCTACGACCTGGAACGCTTCTGGGCCCATGCCGAACGGCTGGCCTTCGCGCCCGTCGGTTAAAATAGCCCCCAGGGAGAGGTGGCAGAGCGGTTGATTGCACTCGACTTGAAATCGAGCGAGACGCGAGTCTCCGCGGGTTCGAATCCCGCCCTCTCCGTTAACGCCGTTGCTGGAACCGCGCCCGCAACACAATGGCCACGCTGTTCATAACCACTAGCAATCCCAACAGGGCAATGATGCCAGCGGCAGCCACCTGGTGAAACTCCTTCTGGGGACGACTCGCCCAGTTGAAGATTTGAATGGGCAAAGCGGTAAAGGGCGTTTGCAGTGCCTGAATAAACGAACCTAATCCCCAGGACACTTTCTCGATAACCACCTGTCCCTGCTCGTTCACGGCTGTCGTCACCGGCCAGGGGGGTAAAAACGCAATAAACGTCAGCGCCCCCAGGGTAATCAACGGTGCCGTTTCCCCAATCGCCCGCGCCAGCGCCAGGATGGTCCCCGTCAGGATCCCAGGAAACGCCATCGGCAACACGTGATACCAGATCGTTTGCCACATCGTCGCGCCCACCCCATAGGCAGCTTCTCGAATCTCTCGCGGTACCGCCCGGATAGCCTCGCGCGTTGAAATAATGACAACCGGCAACACCAGCGTCGCCAGCGTTAGCGCCCCTGCCAGCAACGTCCGCCCCTTGGTAATCGGCTCAAGAAGCCGCACGTACAGCTCCAACCCCAACAACCCATAGATGATGGAAGGCACACCCGCTAGGTTGGAGGTATTGATTTCTAACATCCGGTTGTACCAAACATCCCGGTCGGCGTACTCCTCCATATAAATCGCCGCGCCAATCCCCAGGGGAAACGCAAAGATGGGGATCAAAAACATTAACCAAATCGAACCTACCAGCGCCGACAGGATACCAGCTTCTGACGGGTCCCGTGAGGGGAACGTGGTCAAAAACTTCCAGTTCAAATAGGGCAACCCCTGGCTAAACACGTCGTAGAGCAACAGGCCCAAAAAGAATAATCCAAAAATCGTAGCCAGGAAGGCAATGACGGCAAAAACATTCGTCCAGAGCTTACGCGACTCGTAATTGGACCGGAAATTGCCTTCAATTGGGGGTAGGGTAACGGTCATCGCTACACCTCAACGCTAGTAAATGATGCGATACTTGCGCACAAACCAGTCTGCCAAGATATTGAGCACCAGCGTCATCAAAAACAGGATAAAGCCGGCAAAAAAGATGCTGTAGAACGATAGGGTGCCGGTCGGCGTGTCCCCTAAACTCACCTGCACAATAAACGCCGTAATCGTCATCACCGATTGCAGGGGATTCAGATTCAACGCTGGGTTTTGTCCTGCCGCCAGCGCCACAATCATGGTCTCCCCCACCGCTCGTGATATAGCCAACAAAAACGCTGAAACAATCCCCGACAGCGCCGACGGAATTACCACACTGAAAATGGTTTCAAACTTGGTCGCCCCCAAACTGTAGGCTCCCTCGCGCAGCAAATTCGGTACAGCGTAGAGAGCATCTTCGCTTAGGGAGGCCACCAGGGGAATGATCATAATGCCCATCACAAACCCGGCGCTTGTGGCGTTCAACCCGGCCACCACCTCCTCGCCATTGGGAATCATCTTTTGCAGCGCCGGCCCAATCACCAACAGCGCGAAAAAGCCATACACCACTGTCGGCACACCCGCCAGGATCTCCAGCATCGGCTTCAAGACCGCCCGCACCGGCGTCGGCGCATACTCACTCAAAAAAATGGCGCTCAGCAATCCCACCGGCAAGGCCACAATCATGGCGATGACCGACGTGATGATGGTCCCCATGATGATGGCAATCACGCCAAAACGCGGCGGTTCAAACAGAGGGGTCCAGTCAGTTTCGGTGAACAATTGGGTCCAGGAATGCCCCTCTGACGCCAATTTCCGGAAGAATAGGATGCTTTCCAGAACAAGAATCAGGGTGATGCCCACCGTCACCACAATCGAAAACGAAGCAAAGGCCCAAGTCACTCCTCGCATGATGCGGTTGACCCAGCGGCTCCGCACATGCTGTTGCTCGTAAGTGGCAAACCCCTGATCAACAAATGTCATAGAACGCGACTCCAGTTGGGTTGAAGGAGTTGACTAGGATGCGGGAGGAGGGATGCCCTCCTCCACCGACACAAACTAGTTCACCCGTTCTAGCTTCAGCAGCTCGTCAATGGTCAAGCCCACCCGGCTTTCCCCACCAAACACGGTGCCTGTGCGGTTGCGCCGAATGGTGTCCAGGTTAGCGGCATAAGCCCGACTGGGCAAGGGAATGTAACCCGTCTTGGGAATTAGCTTAGTCCCATTGCGCATGTAGAACTCCACAAACTCCCGCACCTCAGGCCGCCGGATAGATTCGGCATTCACATAGATGAAGATAGGCCGCGACAGGGGGTTGTAAGAGCCATCTTCCACTGCCTTCCGGCTCGGCATAACCGCTTTCCCTTGGGAATTAACGATGGGCACCGCTCTCAGGCGCTTGGCATTTTCTTCGTAGTAGGCAAACCCAAAGTAGCCCAACGCGTTCACGTCAGTGGCCACCCCTTGCACCAGCACGTTGTCATCTTCACTGGCCGTGTAGTCGCTCCGGCTTTGCTTGG
The DNA here is from genome assembly GCA_025062155.1 of Gloeomargarita sp. SKYB120. Classification (NCBI taxonomy): domain Bacteria; kingdom Bacillati; phylum Cyanobacteriota; class Cyanophyceae; order Gloeomargaritales; family Gloeomargaritaceae; genus Gloeomargarita; species Gloeomargarita sp. SKYB120. The sequence continues at coordinate 123,063 of JANXAM010000001.1, forward strand.
CCTTGCCCATGATCGCTTCCGTGAAGTAGTCGAACGTCCCCGAGTCGGTGCCAGGTCCAAACAGCCGCAGCGGTCGGTTGGGGAAACTCGGGTCAATCTGATTCCAGCTCTTGATCTTCCCCTGAGCCGCCGGCTCCCACATGGTCCGCAGCTGCTGTACCGTCAACTGCTTGACCCAGTTGTTCTTAGGATTGACCACCACCGTCAAGGCGTCAAAGGCCACCGGTAGCTCAATATAGGAGATGTTCTTGGCTCGGCAGGCTTCCATTTCCCGCTTGGAAATAGGCCGCGATGCGTTGGAAATGTCCGTCTCACCGTTGCAGAACTTCTTGAAGCCACCACCAGTTCCAGAAACGCCCACCGTCACCTGCACTTGACCCCGCTTCACCTTTTGAAATTCTTCCGCCATCGCCTCTGTGATGGGGAATACTGTGCTGGAACCGTCCGCTTTAATAACTGGCCGCGTTTGGGCTGCGACGTGGGTCACTCCGGCCAAACTCGCTGTCAACGTCGCCGCCGTCGTCAGGGCCCACAGCTTTGTCGTTGTTTTCATATAGTTCATCCCTCCCTTGGGTAGGAGCTACATACTACGGGCTTGTATCCCTCCTTTATTGTTTCAAAAAAATCCCCTCTGTCAAGGCAAAATCCTTCTCTTGGCCATCTTTTAATCAGTTCTTAACCGTTCCTTAAATTGGCTAGTTCCGGCCCGGGATGGGGTTGAGACAGGTGGGTGATTCGGCCTGGTGGATGGACCAGCGGTATTCAACGGTGAAGCCAGCGCGGCGGCATTCTTCCTCAAGGCACTCCTGTTGAACGCTGGCCTTGCGCAGGGTAGCCAGTAGGTCATGGAGTTGTTGGCGGTGGCCGGGATAATGGTCTAAGGCCCGAAGAGTGTGGCGTTCCAAAAGCTGCATCAGTAGCTCGTAGTGGATGGGTGCGGGCAGGATGACAGATTTCATAGGATGCGTACAAAACCGTATCTCTCATTTTAGTGGCTTTGATGCCTGGGTTAGAATAGGAGTGCCGTGGCTGGAGCGTCGGTTCATGGGCCGCTGGCCGAGTCCTGATACGCCGCTTTACAACCATTCGCTGACGGCGATTGAGGAGTGGTTGAGAGCGTTGGGCGCCCAGCAGGATGAGCAGGAGCGCCACCGCTGGTTCTTGCAACAGAGGGACTGGCAAGCGGAACTGTCTCTAGAAATTGAAGAGCTAAGGGTGCGCTATCGCGGGGCGGCGGGGGGGCGTGACGTGGTGCGGCATTTTCGCTATTCCCTGAGCCGCCAAGAAGTTGAGACAGGGATTCTCCAGGGGCCTTAGCCAACAGCGTTGAATTCCATTACCCTAAAAGGAAGTGGCCCCGGAGGACGGTTATGGAAGTGATGTCGTTGGCAGCCCTCAACACGGTGACGATTGTCCCCGAGCTAGTGGTAGTGGTGACGTTGACGCTGGTTCTCCTGGCGGATTTGGTCAGCGGACGCCAAGCTTACCGTTGGACGCCGTATCTGGCGGTCGCGGGACTGCTAGGGGCAGTGGCAGCCTTGGGCTGGCAGTGGTCGTTGCCCGAGACGACGGGTTTTGCCGGTAGTTTCCAGGCTGACCGAGTCGGCATCCTTTTTCGGGGGATGATCGCCCTGTCCGGCGCCATTGGGGTGCTGATTGCGATTCGCTATGTCGAGGAAGTGGGCAGCGCCCTAGGGGAATATATCACCATCCTGCTGGTGGCAACGGTGGGCGGGATGTTCCTGGCGGGAGCGGACGAGCTGGTGATGGTGTTTGTGTCCCTGGAGACCCTGGGGTTAGCGTCTTACCTGCTGGCGGGGTACATGAAGCGGGACGTGCGCTCGAATGAGGCGGCGCTAAAGTACTTGCTCATCGGGGCAACTAGCTCGGCGATTTTTCTGTACGGCCTGTCGCTGCTCTACGGCCTGTCAGGGGGAGAAACCCAGCTAGGTGCTATTGCGCGGCAATTGGTGCGCCAGGACCTCGGGCAATCGCTAGGTGTCCTGGTGGCGCTGGTATTGGTCATCGCAGGGGTTGCTTTTAAGTTGTCCGCAGTGCCATTTCACCAGTGGACGCCGGATGTGTACGAGGGGTCGCCGACGCCGGTGGTGGCGTTTTTATCGGTGGGGTCCAAGGCGGCGGGCTTTGCCCTGGCCATCCGGTTACTGGTGACGGCGTTTCCCGAGGCCACACCCCAGTGGCGGTTTGTGTTCGAGGCGCTGGCAATCCTGAGCATGGTGCTGGGGAATGTGGTGGCGTTGACGCAAACGAGTCTCAAGCGCCTGCTGGCCTATTCCTCCATCGGACAGGCGGGTTTTCTCATGATCGGGCTGGCGATTGCCACGCCTGAGGGGTACGCCAGCATCCTGTTCTACACCTTCATTTATCTGTTCACAAACCTGGGGGCGTTCGCCTGCGTGATCCTGTTTAGCCTGCGAGCGGGAACGGATGAAATCAATGAGTACGCTGGGTTGTACCAAAAAGACCCCCTGTTGACCCTAGGATTGAGCCTATGCCTGCTCTCTTTGGGCGGGATTCCTCCCCTGTCGGGCTTTTTCGGCAAGCTGTATATCTTCTGGGCGGGCTGGCAAGCGGGGGCCTATACCCTGGTGTTTGTTGGGCTGGTGACCAGCGTGATCTCCATTTACTACTACATTCGCGTGGTGCGGATGGCGGTGGTGAAAGAGCCCCAAGAGATGTCCCTGGCGGTGCAGAACTATCCGGCGATTACCTGGAACTATCCTGGTTTGCCGGAGCTGCGGGCGACGCTGGTGACCTGTGTGGTGGTGACGGCGGTGGCGGGACTTCTGGCCAATCCCCTGCTGACGGTCGCCAACCAGGCGGTGAACACGACACCCTTTTTACAACCGGCGCTTGCCCAGCGCATTGCTCAGGGGTAGCGGGTTTTGGGTTGGTAGGAGGCGATAACGCGCCCCGCCCCACGCCACTGCCGACGATAGGTTTCGCCAATGGGTCCCCGGTCAGGTCCCAGGGAATCCACGCCAATGCCGTTGCGGCCCTGGTCGGGACCTGAACAGTGGATGTACTGCTGCTGGCCGAGATAAATCCCTACATGGGTGGCCCGCTCCGCCGTTCCGAAAAACACCAAGTCTCCCGGCGCGAGGGCTTCAGCGGGGATCGGCTGGATGAAGGCCTCCTGCTGGTAGGCATCGCGGGGAAGCCAGATGCCCGCCTGGGCAAAAGCCGTCTGCACCAGACCGGAGCAGTCGAAATCTGGTCCGACCGTGCCGCCCCAGCGATAGACATGGGGTTGTCCCATCGCCTGCACCGCAAAGGCAATCACTAGGGGAAGTCGCGGCACAATAGCGGCGCGGTTGAGTTGCGGTGGGTCATAGGGTTCGGGGGTGACCAGGACCTGGTCCCAGTCCGCCACGTCCAGCCAGCCCACGTAATCATCCTCCGCCAGCGTCACCCGCAACCGCTCGCCTTGGCGTTCTCCCGGATAGAGCCATCGCCCCGCTTGCGCCTGGGTGGCCAACCGGTCACCGGTGGGTGCGTCGTAGAGATTGAGCGCCCTACGGCACCGGTAGTAGGGCATGACCTATTCCCTTCGTTCTGGCTCCGGTTCTACGGCTAAATTTGCGGGCATAGGCCCGATTCCGCAACGCTTTTTCCTTCTTGGGATTTCGGCGTTTTGCCACAAAAACACCCCACTAGACCCGTGAGCGGCGGCCATCCCGACGGTTGTCCTTGGGACGGGCCTTGTTGACCCGCAACTGCCGCCCCATCCATTCGGCACCATCGAGTTCGCTGATGGCCCGGTCCTCCTGCTCGTCGGCTTGCATTTCCACAAAGGCAAACCCCCGCATCCGACCCGTTTCCCGGTCCATCGGCAAAACGACGCTCTTGACATCGCCGTACTCAGCAAAGACGTCGCGCAGGTCCTCCTTGGTGACCCGATAGTTCAAATTACCCACATAAATGGTCATAGCTATGCCTCAGCAAAATTGTCAATGACCGCGCCGTCGGTTACGGAAAATTTCTTCTAGCCGAATTGAACCGAGAAGACTCCTGACCCAAAACGACCGCAGCACCCCTTTATGATAACTTACCTGTAGGGAATCGGCTAGGGGCGTGATGGGGTTAGCCGCGCTGGGCCAGATTTTGCAGCGGTTAGAGGGGGGGCCGACCTGGGAACGCTGGCGCCAGTGGCAAGCCTTGGTGCATCTGTGGGCGGAGGTGGTGGGACCTACTATTCAGCAGCAAACGGAACCGCTTTACATCCGGCAAGCAGTGTTGTACGTGGCGACCCGCTCGCCGGTCTGGGCGCAAAACCTGGCCTTTGAACGCCAGCGGTTGCTCCAGCGATTGAACGCTCTGTTACCCCAGCCCTTGCAGGATATCCGGTTTCGGCCCCTGCTGACGCCGCAGGGTCAACCACCCGCCGGTCGTATCTTTCGCGGTGGCACCCGTACCCTGGCGTCCCCCTGCGCGCCGACGCCAGCCTATCGGCGGCCGCCCATCTGTTCCCGCTGTCAGCGGCCAGCGCCCTTGGTGGAACTCGACCGCTGGGGGATATGTAGCCTATGCCGGGCGGCGGAATTGGCGCCTGAAAGGTTACACTAGGAGGGGTCTGGGAGAAGGGCTATGGTTCAATCACCCTACTACGGCGATTACTACTACCGCACACCGCCGCCGGATTTGCCATCGCTGTTGCTGAAGGAGCGGATCATCTACCTGGGGATGCCCATCGTCTATCAGGTCACTGAGCTGATCATCGCCCAGTTGCTCTACCTGCAGTACGAAGACCCGGAAAAGCCGATTTACTTTTACATCAACTCGACTGGAACGTCTCGGTTTGACGGCGAGCCAGTGGCCTGGGAAACCGAGGGCTTTGCTATTTGCGACACGATGGCCTACATCAAACCGCCGGTGCATACCATCTGTATCGGCGTGGCGATGGGGATGGCGGCAGTGCTGTTGTCGGCGGGCACCAAAGGTCATCGGGCCAGCTTGCCCAATGCCTCGATCATCTTGCGCCAGAGTCGGAGTTACACGCGGGGCCAGGCATCGGACATCCAAATCCAGGCGCGGGAAGTGTTGCACAACCGCGAGGTGATGATAGACATCCTGGCGGCCAACACGGGACAACCGCGGGACAAAATCGCCAAGGACATGAGCCGCACCTTTTACCTGACCCCCTACCAGGCCAAGGAGTACGGGTTGATTGACCGGATTTTGGAGCCGACCCGCAAACTGCCGCCGGCGCTGACCCAAGCCCTGTCCAAGTCCTAGGTTGCGTGGAGGAAGGTCACCTATGCCGCTGGGTATCCCGAAAGTTCCCTACCGTCTCCCCGGTGAACCCTACACCCAATGGATTGACATCTACAACCGGCTCTACCGAGAACGGATTATTTTTCTGGGGCAAGAAATTGACGACGAAATTGCCAACCAAATTGTGGCGGTGATGCTGTACCTGGACTCGGAGGACCCAGGCAAGGATATTTATCTGTACATCAATTCCCCAGGGGGTTCGGTCCACGCAGGGCTGGCGATTTACGACACGATGCAGCACGTGAAATCGGATGTGGTGACGATTTGCGTTGGGCTGGCAGCCTCGATGGGCGCGTTTTTGCTGGCGGCGGGCACCAAGGGGAAACGGCTGGCGCTGCCCCACTCGCGGATTATGATTCACCAGGTGTCCAGCGGCGCGCGGGGCCAGGCCTCGGACATCGAAATCGAGGCCAAGGAGGTGCTGCGCATTGACCACCAGCTCAACCTGCTCCTGTCGCATCACACAGGGCAACCCCTCGAGAAGGTGCAGCAGGACCAGAAACGGGACTTTTACATGTCCGCCCAGGAGGCCCTGGCTTACGGGATTGTGGACAAGGTGATTGAAGGGAAAGCGCCCTAGCCGCATGACGGACTCCCAACTGGTGCAGAGCTATCGCCGTTTGGGGTTGGCGGTGGGGGCGTCCCTGGCGGAGGTCAAAGCGGCCTACCGGCGTCTAGCGCGGCAATGCCACCCGGACCTACACCCCGACGACCAGCAAAGTCACGAACGATTTATTGCCCTGCACCAGGCGTACCGCTATCTGCTGGACTATTTGACCCGGGAGACGAGTGCTGCGTCCCTCAGAAACTCCGTGCGCATCGAAGTCCAGCGCCCACCCACACCCCCAACCAGTCCGCCGCTGACGCCCGAAGAGCAGGCCCTCAAACACAAGTTCCAGGTGCAGTGGCGAACACTACTGGAACAGGGACGGTTTCCGCGGGCGGTGGCCCTACTGGAGACCCTGCGACAACGGTTTCCCCAGGACCCAGACATCCGCACCTGGGAAGCCTATACCTATCAGCGCTGGGGTCGCGCTCTCATTGACCAGGGCCAGTGGGACAAAGCGCGGGGCTGCCTCAAAACAGCCTTGCGTCTCGACCCCCACAACGGTCTGCTCTGGCAAGAGGTAAACCGGGAATTTATCCGTCTGGAACAACGCATGAAGGTCTAATTTCCTTGGGGTTTACTGTTACGTTTTGCAAGGGGGTTTCGGCAAGGTTAACAAGAAATTACAAGAAGGTTAAAGACCAGTAGGAGGTCAGAGGACGGGTGATAGCGTAGAAGTATAGCCGACACCAATTTCTGTGGGGTTTACGCCTATGAAGATTGTGATTCACGGCAAGAACATTGCCATTACTGACCCCATTCGTGCGTATGTGGAAAATAAGCTGCACAAAGCCTTGGACCCCTTCAACGGCTGGATTACGGAGGTGGATGCCCACCTAGCAGTCGCCCGCAACCCCCGCATTCACGACACCCACATTGCGGAAGTAACGGTCTATGCCAAGGGCCATGTCCTGCGGGCCGAGGAACAAAGCGAAAATCTCTACGCCAGTATTGACCTGGTGGCGGATAAGTTAAACCGCAAGATGCGCAAGTTCAAGGAGAAAAGGCAGGCCAAGCTCCATCAAACACCGGTGCCGGTTGCAACAGGGGAACTGGTGACCCCCACCACCGACCGGTTGCCCGAATTGCCCAAGGCGGTGGTGCGTCGCAAATACTTTGCCATGCCCCCCATGACGGTGGAGGAGGCCCTGGAGCAGTTGGAATTGGTGGACCACGACTTCTACGTGTTTCGCAACGCCGAGACGGGAGAAATCAACGTGGTTTACGAACGCAATCACGGTGGCTACGGCTTGATCCAACCGCGCGGCAACGGGCAACCCAAACCGCATGCCTAGGGGCCCCCAGGGGGGTTACACTAGAAAGGCTTCTGTGTAGGAGAACCCCCCATGATGGACGTCGCGCCCAACCAGCAAATGCTCCCCCTAACTGCCAGCGTCAACGCGCAGGGGCATCTGACCATTGGCGACTGCGACGTGGTGGAACTGGTGGCTTGCTGGGGGTCGCCCTTGTACATCCTGGATGAGGTGACTCTGCGCACCGCCTGTCGCCAGTACCGGGAGGCGTTCGCCCAGTACTATCCAGGGCCGAGTCGCGTGCTCTACGCCGCCAAAGCCTGGTGTTGCTTGGGAGTGCTGGCAATCGTCGTCAGCGAAGGTCTAGGGCTGGACGTGGTTTCTGGAGGGGAATTGACCACCGCCATCCGCTTGGGGGTTTCTCCAGAGCAGGTCTATTTCCACGGCAACAACAAATCGCAGGCGGAGCTGGCGTTGGCCTTGACCTACGGCTGCCGAGTGGTGGTGGACAACTGGCATGAACTGAAAACCCTAGCGGCGCTGGCCCACGAACGGGGGGTGCGCGTTCCCATCCTGCTCCGGCTGACGCCGGGGATTGAGTGCCATACCCACGCCTACATCCGCACGGGGCACCTGGACAGCAAGTTTGGGTTTGACCCGAGTCAATGGCCGGCGCTGGTGGACTGGCTGCTGGGCCAATCGTCCCTGGAGTGCCGGGGCCTGCACGCCCACATCGGTTCCCAGATTTTTGCCCTGGACCCCCATCGCGACCTGACGGAGGTGCTGGTGGATTACTACGCGCAGGGGTTACAGGCGGGCCTGCCGTTGCAAGAAGTCAATGTGGGTGGCGGGTTGGGTATTCGCTACGTGGAGACGGACCAGCCCCCCTCGATTCGTGCCTGGGTGCAGGTCGTCAGCGAGGGGATAGCCCAGCACTGCCAGCGGCGCGGCGTGCCGTTGCCTGTGCTGCTATGCGAACCGGGACGTTCCCTAGTTGGACCCGCCGGCGTCACCGCCTACACCCTCGGCGGGCGCAAGGAAATCCCCCAGGGACGCACCTACATCAGCGTGGATGGGGGGATGTCAGACAATCCCCGCCCGATTACGTATCAAGCCCGTTACCAGGCGCTGGTGGCCAATCGCTGCCTCGCGCCGATTGCGGAAACGGTAACGGTTGCGGGTAAGCACTGCGAATCGGGAGACCTGCTGATCCAGGACATCGCCTTGCCCTTGACTCAGCCGGGAGACGTGCTCGTGGTCTTGGCGACGGGGGCCTACACCGCCAGCATGGCTTCGAACTACAATCGGATGCCTCGCCCTGCAGCGGTGGTGGTCCAGGACGGCGATGCGGCACTGATGGTTCAGCGGGAAACGTGGGACGACCTGTTGCGCCACGACTGCTTGCCCGCGCGGCTGGAGTTCACTGCCTAGGACGTTCCTATGCGGCGGTGGTTAAGCGTGGGGGGCCTGGCCGCGTTCCTGGCGCTGGGGAGTCTCATGCCCCGCCGCTGGCCCGTTGCCCAGGAAACCCCTTGCCCTATCGCCGTTTACCTGGTGGGGGACCTGCTCCACAGCGACCTGATCCTGCCCCGCCAGAACCCCTACTTTGACTGGGGCCAGGTGTTGCCGTTGTCTACCATCACGCCCCGTGAACCCGCCTATCTCAGCTTCGGCTTTGGCGAGCAGCGGTTCTACATGGACGCGCCCGCTCCGCTGTGGCAACGCTGGCCGGACGGGGTACGGGCACTGTTTTGGGCCAACGCGGGCATTATTTACGTTAACCCTGTGTCTCGCATTCCCCAGCACGCCCAGTGCCTGGGTCTCCAACCCGCCCAGTACCGGCAATTGGTGGCATACATTCAGCAGTCTTTTCGCCGCGACGCCCAGGGGCGCGTGATCCCGCTGGGACGGGGCCATCATTGGACTGGTCAATTTTTCCAGGCCCAGGCGACCTACTCCCTGCTGTTTACCTGCAACCACTGGACGGCGGACGCCCTCGACCAAGTGGGGGTGCCCATGCCCTGGTTGCCCCTGTTGACTGCCAGTGTGCGCTGGCACAGCCGGAACGCCTGTCCCTGTCCTCAGGCCGCCAGTTCCTGAGGGAGCAGGTCTTTTACCCGTTGCGAGCGGATGTCCCCAGCGTGGGTGATGCAGGCTGACCCAATAATCTCATCGTCGAAGTCCAGGCGCAGCTGTCCATCTGGAAGGATCAGGTTGAGCAGACTCAACAGGTTTTTACTGTACATCTGGCTGGCATGAACCGGCATCGAGGCGGGAAGATTTAGCGGCCCAAGAATGGTCACCCCGTGTTTGACGACCAGCTGGCCAGGTTCTGTCAAGGCGCAATTGCCCCCCTGAGGCGCTGCCACGTCCACAATCACGCTGCCAGGTTGCATCTGGGCCACCATCGCCTCCGTCACCAGCAGAGGCGCCCGTTTCCCGGGCACTTGCGCCGTGGTAATCACTACATCCGCCCGCGCCACCGCATCGCGAATGAGCTGGCGGGACTTTTCCTGGCCAGTTTCCGACAATTCACGGGCATAGCCGCCGCCTGCCTCAACCGCTTCCTCCAGGGTCACCTCGACAAACTTGGCGCCTAGACTTTGCACCTCCTCCTTCACCTGGGGACGGATGTCAAATGCCTCCACGACCGCTCCCAAGCGCCGCGCCGTAGCAATGGCCTGTAAACCTGCGACCCCCGCCCCGACCACAAACACCTTGGCTGGGGGAATCGTCCCCGCCGCCGTTGTCAGCATGGGGAAGAACTTGGGCAAGTGGGCCGCTGCAAGGACCACCGCCTTGTACCCCGCCAGGGACGCCTGGGACGACAGGGCATCCATGCTTTGGGCGCGGGAGATGCGGGGCATCATCTCCAGGCTGAAGGTCGTCACCCCCTGCCGGGCCAAGCCTTTGACCAGCAAGGGCCGCCCCAACGGGTCCACAAACCCGATCAGTACTGCACCAGGGCGCATCCAGCACACCTCCGTTTCCTGAGGTGGGGCTACCTTGAGAACCAGGTCGGCCTCAGCCAACAGGGCTTGCGGGTCCGCGACCACCTCGGCACCGGCGGCTACATAAGCTGCATCGGGAAAGTGGGCCGCCACCCCAGCTCCCTGCTCAACCGCGACGGTGAAACCGCGTTGCACCAAACGCCCAACCACGTCCGGCACCAGGGCCACCCGTGTCTCACCTGCTTCCCGTTCCTTTAGGACCGCCACCCGCATCGTTTGACCTCAACTGACCCCATTGGCTGCTTCAGTGTGGCATATCCCCGTCTTTTCCCAGCAAAACTCCAGAAAATTTTTGGGATCGCTCACCATCTGTCTCCGTGTTTTACAATGCCATCTTGTACTATTTTGCGCCGGTTTCCATGTCCTTTGTTCCTCTGCACGTCCATACAGAGTACAGCCTGCTCGATGGGGCGAGTCAAATTCCCCAATTGGTGGAACAGGCCGTTGCCTTGAACATGCCCGCCATTGCCATCACCGACCATGGCGTGATGTACGGTGCGATTGAACTGATCAAGCAATGCCGCGAGCGGGGCATCAAACCCATCGTTGGTAACGAAATGTACGTGATCAACGGCGACATCACCAAGCCGCAGCCCGGCCCCCGCTATCACCAGGTGGTGCTGGCCAAAAACACCCAAGGGTACAAAAATTTGGTCAAACTCACTACGATTTCCCACCTGCAGGGTGTGCAAGGCAAAGGTATTTTTTCGCGCCCCTGCATCAACAAAGAACTGCTGGCGACCTATCGGGAGGGGCTGATTGTCACCAGCGCTTGTTTGGGAGGCGAAATTCCCCAAAAAATTCTCCAGGGCCAATTGCAGGAGGCCCGCCAAATTGCCGCCTGGTATCAAAAGACCTTTGGAGACGATTTCTATCTGGAACTGCAGGACCACGGCTATCCCGAAGACCGCATCGTCAATGTCGAATTGGTCCGCATTGCCCACGAGCTAGGGATTAAATACATCGCCACCAACGACTCCCACTACATTTCCTGCTTTGATGTCGAGGCCCACGATGCCCTGCTATGCATCCAAACCGGCAAGCTCATTACCGACACCAAGCGCCTGCGCTATAGCGGCACCGAATACCTGAAATCCGCCCAGGAAATGGCGCAACTGTTTCGGGACCACCTAGAGGAGACGGTGATTCAAACGGCTCTCAAAACCACGCTGGAGGTGGCCCAGAAAATCGAACCTTACCACATCCTGGGGGAACCCCGCCTGCCGGAGTACAACGTGCCGGTGGGGCACACCGTGGACACCTATTTGGAGCACCTAGCCTGGCAAGGTTTGGCGGAGCGGTTGGGGGTGAAAAGAGACCAGATTCCCGCCACCTACAAAGACCGCCTGGCCTATGAGTTGAAAGTGATCCAACAGCGGGGATTTTCCGGCTATTTTTTGGTGGTGTGGGATTACATTAAATACGCGCGGGACCACGGGATTCCGGTAGGACCAGGACGCGGTTCTGCCGCCGGTTCCCTAGTGGCCTACGCTCTGAAAATCACCAACATTGACCCTGTGCATCACGGCCTGTTGTTTGAGCGCTTTTTGAACCCCGAGCGCAAGTCCATGCCCGACATTGACACCGACTTTTGCATGGACAACCGCGACCGTTTGATTGAGTACGTGACCCAGCGTTATGGGAGCGACCGGGTTGCCCAAATTATCACCTTCAACCGCATGACCTCTAAAGCGGTGTTGAAGGATGTGGCGCGCGTGCTGGAGGGCATCAGCCACCGGGAAGCCGACCAGATGGCCAAGCACATTCCCGTGTTCCGGGGCAAACCCGCCCGCCTGCAGGACATGATTAGCGACGACACGCCGTCGCCCGAATTCAAAGCCCGCTACGAACAGGAGGAAAAAGTCCGCCACTGGATTGACCTGGCGATGCGGATTGAGGGAGTCAACAAGACCTTCGGCGTTCACGCCGCTGGGGTTGTCATTTCCCCGCAACCTCTGGACGAACTGGTGCCCCTGCAGCGCAACAACGACGGGGCGATTATCACCCAGTACGCCATGGAGGATATTGAGTCCCTGGGGTTGCTCAAGATGGACTTTTTGGGGCTGCGCAATTTGACCCTGATTCGCCAGGCGGTGGAACTGGTGGAAAAAAACCATCAGGTCCGCCTTGACCTGGACCACTTGCCCTTGGATGACCCTGAAACCTACGCCCTTTTAGAACGGGGCGAAGTGGAGGGCATTTTCCAACTGGAATCGGCGGGCATGCGGCAGATTGTCCGCGACCTGAAACCCTCCAGCATTGAAGATATTTCCTCAATTTTGGCCCTGTACCGCCCTGGCCCCTTGGATGCCGGTCTTATCCCCAAATTTATTGACCGCAAACACGGGCGCGAGCGGATTGCCTACGCCCACCCCCTGCTCGAACCCATCCTGAAGGAAACCTACGGGCTCATCATCTACCAAGAACAAATCATGAAAATTGCCCAGGACATGGCCGGTTATTCCCTGGGGCAAGCGGATTTGCTGCGGCGAGCCATGGGGAAAAAGAAACCCGAAGAAATGGAAAAACAACGGCAAGTCTTCCTAGAGGGCGCAGCCAAAAACGGCATCCCCAAAGAAATCGCCGTGGACCTGTTTGAACAAATGGTGTTGTTTGCGGAATATTGCCTCACCTACGAAACCGAAGTGCTGACCGTGGAATACGGTCCTTTACCCATCGGCCACATTGTGGAGCAGCGCTTGGCCTGCACCGTGTACAGCGTCAACGACCAGGGCGAACTCTACACCCAGCCCATCGCCCAGTGGCACGACCGGGGCGAACAGATAGTCTATGAATATGAACTCGACGACGGCACGGTTATCCGCGCCACCCCCGACCACGAGTTCATGACCACCGACGGCCAGATGCGACCCATAGATGACATCTTTACCCAAGGACTAGAGTTGCTGTCAGTGCCAGTTGTCTCCCTGGCGCGAGTTTAGCTTTTTGCAACTTTTATGCAACACTTGAGCCGGTAAAGCCCGCCTCCGAAGATAAAAAGAGCCAGAGCAGACCGCCCTGGCTGACCTGTGTATCCATCTGAGAGAGGAGAACTCGAGAATTAACATAGCACTTGTTGAAAATCTTTGTCAAGAAGCGAGTCACGGGAACCCGGCGTGGAGCAATTGCATCGGGAGAGGATGGACTACAATCAAGCCACAGGAGCCAGACGATGAAGCGGATGCGGCGGGTTATTGTGACTGGGTTAGTGAGTTTAGGGTTGATGGGTGGAATCCTAGCGCCAGCAGTTTTTGTGCCGGCAGTTGTCGCGCAGCAAGTGACCGACCCCAATCCTGAGCCGGACAGTCGGCAGGTGCCCCCCGATACATCCATTTCCGGTGTGTTTAGCGGCGGGCCAGTGAATCCCAATTCGGTGCGGATTTTTGTGAATGACCGGGACGTGACCGCCCAAAGTACCATTACGCGCATGTTTTTCAGTTACCGGCCTCCCAGCCCTCTACCGCCGGGGCGCAACACGGTGCGGGTAACCTACGCAGGCATGGATGGGATACCGCGTACCGTGCAATGGTCGTTCCGGGTGCAACAACCCCAGGCGCAGGTACAAATCCGGGCAGTCAGTCACAATGCCGATAGCCAACCCTTGGGGCCGGGGAGTACATTTTTAGCCACGATTAACGGCACGCCCCGTTCCCAGGCAACCATCTGGTTGATCCGCGAAGGACGGGCGCCGGAAGCCTTGAGCACTCAGGAAGTGTCGCCAGGGGTGTACGTGGCTACGAAAACCGTGCAGCCCGGGGATGTGTTTGGCAATGGCATAGTGGTGGCCCGGTTGCAGCGGGATGGGCAGGTGGTGTATGCGGCAGCCCCTCAGCCAGTCGAGTTTATCGCCACAGCGACGACAACGCCGCTGCCCCCGATTAACCCAGCGCCGTTGCCGGGACCGAGCAATCCATCTGTCATTCCTTTGCAACCGCGATTCATTAGTCACCAGGACGGCGATGAAATTCGCACTCGCGGCTTCACGTTAGTCGGGCAAACCCGTCCCCAGGCGGTGGTGCAAATCCGGGTGACATCCCAGGTGCCCTTTCTTGGGGGGGTGATCACCGTCGCGCCGCAGACCCTCGTGAATCAGGAGATTGTCGCCGATGCCAACGGGCGTTTTGAAGTGAGTGTTCCCTGGCGGGGGGTCATACCAGCAGGGGCCGAGTACCGGGTGCGGGCGGTAGCGCGTTCGGGTAATGAAACCAGTCTGCCAACCGAGCTAGTGCTGGTGCAAGCGCGATGAATACCCTGGCGGGCCGCGACATCTTGAGCATGGCGGATTTTTCAGCGGCGGAGATCCACAGCCTGCTGGAGCTAGCGCGTCTATGTAAGCAGGGGCACGCAGTTGGCAATGCCCAGGGACGAGTGTTGGGGTTGCTGTTTACCAAAGCCTCGACCCGCACCCGCGTCAGTTTTACGGTGGCCATGATGCGCTTGGGGGGCCAGGTGATTGACCTGAATCCGGGCGCAATCCAGATGGGACGCGGCGAGCCGATTGCTGATACGGCGCGGGTGTTAGACCGGTATCTGGACGTGCTGGCGATTCGCACCTTTGCCCAGGCGGACGTGGTGGCGTTTGCGGAATGGGCAACCATGCCGGTGATCAACGCCCTGACCGACTTGGAACACCCCTGTCAGGTGCTGGCGGACTTGTTGACCATCCAGGAGTGTTTCGGCGCCTTGGCGGGGCTCAAGATGGCCTACCTAGGAGATGGCAATAATGTTTGCCACTCGCTGCTGCTGGGTTGCGCCTTGATGGGAATTCATCTGACGGTGGCTACTCCTCCAGAGCACGGGCCGGATCGAGCCATTTGGCAACAGGCCCAGCAGTTGGCTGGCGATGGTACACGGCTGGTGCATACCCACGACCCGGAGGCGGCGGTGCGACAAGCGCAAGTGATTTATACCGACGTGTGGGCCAGCATGGGGCAGGAGGCGGAAAACGCCGTGCGGCTTCCCCGGTTTTTACCCTACCAGGTCAACGAGCGCCTGTTGGCCCTGGCCGATCCGAACGCCATCGTTCTACACTGCTTACCGGCCCATCGCGGTGAAGAAATTACCGAAGCTGTGCTGGAGGGAACCCAGTCGCGGGTGTGGGACCAGGCGGAAAACCGGTTACACGCTCAACAAGCCCTGTTGGCCCAGGTTTTGGGATTGGTGTAGCAGGAGACCAACAGCCGGCTTAACTTGCTGTTAACCTAAGCACAAATTAACCTTAAAACTAGCGCGGTAAATTCGCAACTGTGAGCAAAGGATGTATAGTAGAGACATGGGTTCACTGGCCTAGTCACTTATTGGTTGTTGAGGTGTGAGGTGGTGTGATGCGTGACACGTTGCTGAAGGTCTTTCAGGTTACTCCGGCCGCCCTGGGTGTGGTCGCTGCTTTAGGTGGGGTAGCGCAGGCGCAGCAAGTGCCAAGTGCTAATTCCGTCAATCCAACGCTCCAGCGAACTGAACAGTACTATGTAGGACCGTCCACGATTAATCAAGCACAAGTGACATCGGTTTCCGAGTTTGTGGATGTCAAGCCGACAGACTGGGCATTTCAGGCATTGCAGTCGCTGGTGGAACGGTATGGGTGTATTGTTGGTTTGCCGACTAAGCCGCCGACGTATCAGGGGCGGCGCGCAACTACCCGCTTTGAGTTTGCGGCTGGTTTAAATGCCTGTTTGGACCGGATTAACGAACTGATTGCTGCCTCAGTAGAGAACTTGGTGACCAAGGAAGACTTGCTAGTCATTCAGCGGTTGCAGGAAGAATTCGCGGCAGAGCTTTCTGTGATTCGCGGGCGGGTGGATGCGATTGAAGCGCGGACCGCTCTGCTAGAGCAACAGCAGTTCTCGACGGTGACCAAGCTGCGGGGTGAAGTCATCTTTGCACCCTATGGAGTGGCAGATAGTAATGTGGCCTACAACCGGATTGAGAATGAGTTGCTCCGGGGTGGACGACGTTTTACCGGTGCGACCGGAACTGGTGGTGACACGGTAGCCAGAGGTGCGGTTCGTGCGGTTCGGCCTACCGGCGATAATCCAGCGTTAATCGGGGAGAGGGCACGCACTGCAGACAGTCTAGCCTTCGGATACCGGGTGCGGTTGAACTTTGACACCAGCTTCAATGGCCGAGACCGGTTGCGGGTGCGTTTACAGGCGGGAGATGCCGCTAATCTGGCCGGAGCGACAGGTACTAATGAAGGTCGCCTGAGTTTTGACATTGTTACTGGCGGTGGTTTTCAGGTGGACCACCTGTCCTATGACTTCACGTTTGACCGGGACCGGGGGCGGGTGACGATTGCTGGTGCAAACTATGAGTTCAACGACTATTTCGACACCTATAATCCCCTAGCGTCCGATGCCTTGGGTTCCATCTCGCGGTTTGGCCGGTTTAACCCCTTGTTCTATCGTTCGGGTGATAACTCGGGTACCGGTGCCTTCATTGGCTATCGGTTCAATCCTATCTTTCGGGTGGATGCGGGTTACCTTGCTAGGAATCCAGCGCTAGGCTTTGGTGGCTCTCCCTCTGCGGCGAACCCAGAGCTTGGGCTGTTCGGTTCCAACTACACGGTGGGGGTTCTGTTCGGTGTAGAACCAACGCGCGACTTCAAGTTTGGGATTGGCTATACCCACGCCTACAATGAAACGGTCAGCCGCGATGGTGGTGCAACGGCTCAAGGCATTAGTCTGACAGGTGCCACAGGAACTGACTTTGCCATCAATCCCTTTAATCCGGCGGGGACTCCTGGACTGGCGCCTGGACTTGCTCCCATTCGCACCGCCGTCAATCTGGATACGATTAACCTGATGTTCCAGTGGCGAGCGTTGCCGCAATTCACTTTGGCGGGTTGGTTTGGTTATGGTTGGGCAAGAGGACAGAGTGATTCCCCTCCTCCACCGAATGTTCCTGGTGGTCGTGGGCAGGGGACTCGCCGCGCTAACCTTCTGACAGCGGCACTAGTGTTTGCCTTTCCGGACATCTTTGGACGACGGGGGGATTTGGCTGGTGTAATCGTTGGGATTCCACCCTACGTTGTCTCTAGCGATTGGTTTGGTAACACAACGACGGGTCCTGTAGCTGGTGTTTTCGGTGCGAACGTGCCTGCAGGTGCTCTCCCACCGTTTGCACCGGCGCGTCGGATCCGGTTGCAGGACCGGGATGTGCCAGTACATTTGGAGGCTCTCTATCGCTTCCAGGTGAACAAGTACTTGACGGTGACGCCGGGTGCGTTTGTGGTGTTCAATCCCAACGGCGACAGCCGCAACGACCCCATTGTGGTGTACACCATCCGGACAACCTTCACCTTCTAGTCTCCGCAAGCAAACCTGAACCATCAACCCAGACGGCTGGCTATGCTACGCTGGCCGTTTGGTTTTTTTGGGCGTCACGTATCATGGGACTATAGACCAGGAATCAAACCGATGAGCGAACCGACGAATCAAGAGCTGAGAGACTTATTGCAACCCCTGTTCAACCAGTTGGACCGGAAGATTGATGAGCGGTTCAACACGTTAGACAAAAAAGTTGATACCCAGCTTAACACCCTGGATAAAAGGATTGATGAACGGTTCACTATCCTGGACAAAAAGATTGATGAGCGGTTTAGCACTCTAGACAAGAAAGTGGATGAGCAATTCAACACATTGGACAAGAAGATTGACACCCAGTTCAACGCATTGGACAAGAAAGTTGAAGCTTTAGACAAGAAAATTGAAGTTCAATCTGCCGAACTCAAGGGCGAAATAAAGGCACTGGAGCAGAAAGTGATGGGTGAGATCAAACGGTTAGATGAGCGGCTCGTGAGTTTAGATAAACGTATCGCTAATGAAGAGCTGATCAGCCGAAATGCCTTTGGTGCTATCATCGCCGGTGTGGTCATTGCCCTAGTCAAATACTTGTTCTTCCCGAATCAACTTTAAGAAGCAACACCTGGGAGCAAACTCACTAAGAGAGAGTTATACATAGGAGTAGGACTTCATCCTGCTGTCCAGGGGATGACAAGCATCAGCCTCAGTCAGGTCATGCTCCAGCAGGTTGAGCAGTACTTCACCTCCCCCCAAGTGCAGGTGACATCAGTTTCTGAGTTTGTGGATGTTCAACCATCGGACTGGGCGTTTCAGGCGTTGCAGTCGCTGGCAGAACGGTACGGGTGTATTGTAAAGCCACCTGCTCATCAAGGCCGCCAGGCTACCACTCGTTTTGAGTTTGCCGCTGGATTGAACGCATGTTTGAACCAGATAAACAAACAGATGGCCGCTTCTGTAGAGAACCTAGTGACCCGAGACGACCTGCTAGTGATTCAGCGATTGCAAGAGGAGTTTGCGGCGGAATTGTCGGTGATTCGGGGGCGGGTGGATGCGATTGAAGCTCGGACCGCCCTGTTGGAGCAGCAGCAGTTTTCGACAGTAACCCAATTACGGGTTGGGTTGATTCTTTCGCCCTACGGAGTGGCCGATAGCCGAGTGGCGCGTAACCGGATTGAGAATGAGTTATTGCGGGGTCGTCGGAACCTGGCAGAGACAACCATTCGGAGTGTAGTTGCTTCCTCTAGCCCAAAAGCCCGTATAGCCGATAAGCTCGCCTTTGGTTACCGCGTCTCTTTGAATTTCGACACGAGTTTTACGGGCCAGGACCGGTTGCGGCTACGGCTGCGGGCGGGGGATGTGGCAAACCTAGCTGGAGCAACGGGCACCAATGAAGCTCGCTTGAGTTTTGATGCAGCGACCGAGGGGCGTTTTTTGGTGGACTACTTATCCTACGATTTCACCTTCGACCGCAACCGAGGCCGGGCGATGATTGCAGGGGGCAATACGGAGTTTTACGACTACTTTCCGACCTACAACCCCTTGGCGTCTGACGCAGCCGGTTCTGTTTCTCGCTTTGGCCGGTTCAATCCTCTCTTCTATCGCGCTGGGAATAACTCTGGCTCTGGTGCCTTTATTGGTTATCAATTCAACCCCACTTGGCGCGTGGATGCCGGTTATCTTGCAAGACATCCACCTGGAGCGGCCCCTGCAGCAGCTAATCCCCAGCTCGGCTTGTTTGGTTCCAACTACACCGTTGGCGTATTGTTAGGCGTTGAACCGACGCGGGACTTTAAGTTTGGGATTGGCTACACTCACACCTACAATGAGAACTTCAACACTTCTGGTCCAGGTCGAGTCGCAGCAGCGGGCATTAATCTCACAGGCGGCACAGGAACAGGCTTTGCGGTGAACCCCTTCTGCCCGCTGGGAACGCCTGCTGTCTGTGGGGCGGGGAAGGAACGTCAAGCCGTCAACATGGATACAATCAACTGGATGTTTCAGTGGCGAGCACTACCTCAATTCACGCTAGCCGGTTGGTTTGGCTACGGCTGGGCGCGCGGGAAACGGGATGGCGTTCCTGAACCCAGGGAAGGAACACGGCGGGCTAATCTTCTCACAGCCGCTTTGGTGTTTGCTTTTCCCGATGTTGTCAAGCGACGGGGGGACTTAGCTGGCCTGATTGTTGGGATTCCGCCCTATGTGGTCAACAGTGACTGGCTGGGAGCCGCAAACCATCTACCTGCAACCAATCCAGCTCGCCAGCTTCGGCTGCAAGACCGGAATGTGCCAGTGCATTTGGAAGCCCTCTATCGGTTCCAGGTGAATAAGTACTTGACGATAACGCCCGGTGCGTTTGTAGTGTTCCACCCCAACGGGGACAGCCGCAACGACCCTATCGTGGTCTACACAATTCGCACGACTTTCACTTTCTAGTTTCTGCAAACCGACCTGAACCATCAACCTAGACAGCTAACTGTTTGGTTTTTTCGGGAGTGGCGTATCATGGAACTATAGATGAACAATTAGACCCATGAGTGAACCAACGAGTCAAGAGCTGCGAGACTTGATCCAATCCCTATTCAACCAGTTGGACTGGAAGATTGACGAGCGGTTCAACACGCTGGATAAGAAAATTGATACCCAGTTTAATGCCTTAGATAAAAAGATTGATGCGCTCGAGAAGAAAGTTGATGTTCAATTTGCCGAACTCAAGGGAGAAATTCGAGCATCTGAAGAGAAACTCAGGGGGGAAATCAACACTTCGGAACAAAGGGTAATGGGAGAAATTAAACGCCTAGACGAACGGTTTGCTAGTTTAGATAAGCGCCTAGCGAATGAAGAGGTCATCAGCCGGAGCGCCTTTGGAGCTATTATTGCTGGCATTGTAGTTGCTCTGGCCAAATACCTGTTCTTCCCTGGTCAACTCTAAGAAGATACAGCCATGAGTGAATCAATGAATCAAGAACTGACAGATTTACTCCAATCCCTATTCAACCAGTTGGACCGGAAGATTGACGAGGGGTTCAACACACTAGATAAAAAGATTGATGCGCTCGAGAAGAAGGTTGATGTTCAATTTACCGAACTCAAGGGAGATATTAGAGCGACTGAAGAGAAGCTAACCGGAGAGATTAAACGAGTTGAGACGAAGCTCGAGGGCGAAATCAAGCAATTGGAGGCCGAGATCAAGGGTGTAGAAGAACGTTTAACTAGTCAGATGCGAAGGCTAGAAACAGAATTGAAGGTCGAAATCAAACGAATTGACGACCGCTTTGATGGTTTCGATAAACGCATCGCCAACGAAGAACTGATTAGCCGGAGCGCCTTTGGAACATTACTACTAGGGTTAGTAACAGCTATTGTCAAGCTACTTTTCTTCCCTGATAGAACCTGATGGAGAATACCCATGAGTGAACCAACCAATCAAGAACTGAAAGAACTTATCCTGTCGCTGTTCAATCAATTGGACAGGAAAATAGACACCCAATTTGGTATCCTGGACAAGAAAATCGAAGCCCTGGATAAAAAAACTGAAGTCCAGTTTATGGAACTCAAGGGAGAGATCAAACGAGTTGAGACGAAACTGGAAGGCGAAATCCAGCGCTTGGAGACCGAGATCAAGGCTGCAGAGGAACGTTTAACTAGTCAGATGCGAAGGCTAGAAACAGAATTGAAGGTCGAAATCAAACGAATTGACGACCGCTTTGATGGTTTCGATAAACGCATCGCCAATGAAGAACTGATTAGCCGGAGTGCTTTCGGAACACTACTACTAGGGCTAGTAACAGCGATTGTAAAGTTACTATTCTTTCCTGACCGGCCATGAAAACGATTACTGTTGCGCTTGGCGACTGCAGCTACCCTATCAGCATTGGTGCTCATGCACTCCAGCAAGCAGGTCAATGGCTTGTGGATGTTGGCTTGAAAGGTAAGGTGCTCGTTGTATCTAATCCGGTCATTTTCCAGCACTATGGACAACAGGTATTGACAGCTTTACATAAGGCTGGTTTTGATGCCCAATTTTGTCTTGTGCCAGCTGGCGAACGCTATAAGACGCTCAAAACAGTGGAACGTATTTACGAATACTGTGCGCAATATCGTTTAGAGCGCCGCTCGACGATTATCGCTTTGGGTGGTGGCGTGATTGGTGATATGGCAGGTTTTGCGGCAGCGACCTGGTTGCGGGGGATAAACTTTGTGCAAATTCCCACAACGTTACTCGCTATGGTAGATGCAGCAATTGGGGGGAAAACTGGTGTGAATCATCGAGTGGGTAAAAATTTAATCGGTGCATTTTATCAACCGAAAGCTGTCATTATTGACCCACAGGTTCTACAAACTCTGCCCCCCCGTGAGTATCGCTCTGGCATGGCGGAAGTGATTAAATATGGCGTGATTTGGGAACCACAACTATTTACACTGCTAGAAGAGCAATCTCGTCTATCCCATTACCGTTACTTGCCACCCGAAACCCTAACCCAAATCTTGTACTTCTCCTGCCAAACCAAAGCCACCATTGTCAGTCAAGATGAGCGAGAAAGTGGGTTGCGGGCGCTACTCAATTACGGTCACACGATTGGCCATGCGATTGAAACAGTTACTCAGTACCGTCGCTATACGCATGGGGAAGCAGTGGCATTAGGCATGATTGCCGCAGGTGATATCGCCGTGCAATTGGGATGGTGGTCGGAGACAGAAAAACAACGTCAGAAAGCCTTAATCGCGAAGGTAAAATTGCCGACACAGTTAGCTCCTGATGTTGACATTGAAGCCATTAAAAATGCCTTGAATTGGGATAAGAAGGTCGAAGGGGGAACCGTGCGATTTATTTTGCCGAAAGCCATTGGCCGCGCAGAAATAACGGACCAAGTTCCAGCAGAGTTGATTCACCAGGCACTGATACGTCTAAAGGGTCAATAATTCCTGCCACGCCAGTGTTTAGGTCGCGTCAGAGCAGATAGCCAAATACGCAAAACAGCGAGCGGGTCGGCTAACGGGGATAACCAAAACGGCCAGCTTTGTGAATTCCAGCCTGTATATACAGGTCGAATGGCAAACAACATTCCCCAGCGAATCAGTAATAAAGATAGATTGAGACCTAAAAGGGTTTGATGTACTGGATGAACAGGTAAAAAAAGACTAGCAATAACGATAAATAAAGGCAATCCTTGGACAGCCGTTAAAAACCAAAGGTCGCCCCAGAGTTGTTGAATGGAAGTGGCATCTTTCAAATCCAAAGAACGCCCCCATTCACGCCAGGTTTCTCTAGCTCCTTCATACATCCGCACTTGCAAGACTTTCGACCCATCCAAAAATCCGACTTTATAGCCCTGTGCTGCTACCTGCCGGACAAAGGTGACATCATCACAAAAAGAGTCTTTTGCGGTTGCATAACCCCCCATATTTTCCAGCACTTGTCGTTTCACCAAACAACACTGCCCGTTAGCCATGACCCGTTCAGGATAAGATTCTCGAGCGCCGGTTGCCCCAAACCGATAAATCAGGGTCATTAACAACGCTGGTTGCAGCCACCATTCCCCTGGATACTTGAGTAGAAATTGGGGTGACAGCGTGATTAAGTCGTAGTTTTCCCGATGGGCTAATTCCAATAGGGCGGGCACCAGACCCATTTGCGGGCGGGTATCGGCATCGAGATTCAAAATCCACTTGCTATGGGGAGAACTCTGCCGCCATCCCCAATCCAAGGCCCAAGGACGCCCAACCCAACCGGCAGGCAACGGCGGGTCCGATAACAACTGGATACGCGGGTCATGGGCCTGTTGCGCGGCGACTAACTCCCGTGTACCGTCCTGTGAGTGGCTGTCCACCACGAGAATCTCGCGCACACTGTAGCCCTGGCGTCTAATGCCTTCTAGGCATGGCCCGAGTCGTTGCACCTCGTTTAGCGTGGGAATAATCACACTGACTTGCCCTAGATAGGCGGGAATTTCGGGCGCTGGTCGTAGAGGAGCAGAACGCTGCAATCCGGTCAATAGTCGCGCGAGTAACAAGGCCACTGCCGGCGCTTGTAGCAGCAAAATGATTAGCCCCATATATGCAGGCAAGGTAAAATGCCTTTTTATTTTACAAGGTACTCTGCGATAACCATTGACAATGCCCTTCTATCACTAGAGGATGGATAGGGTTGATGGCTCAAATACTGTGCGTACCGATAATCTCTTTTACAAACTGTTCCAACTGGCTCCTAGCCTGGCCTTTGAATTATTGGATTTACCCGCACCGCCAGTTCCTTATCAATTTCAGTCAGTCGAACTGAAAGAGTTTGGGTTTCGATTAGATGGTTTGCTCTTGCCAGAGACCGATGACGCCAATTTGCCTTTTATCGTCGTTGAAGCCCAGATGCAACCTGACGCCAGATTTTACTACCGTTTGCAAAATGAATTGGCCACTTACTTATTGCAATATCAGCCGGTGCATCCGTGGCGAGTGCTAGTGTTGTATCCCAACCGCCATACCGAACGGGAAATTCCAGAAATGATGGCGTATTTAACCTACTGGCGGGTACAGCGCGTTTATCTGGATGAACTCCCTGCCCAGCAATCTCTGGGAATGGAACTCCTGCGCCTGATTGTCGCTCCACCAGAGCAAGCAATCGCCATCGGCCAAGCAATTATCGCCCAGGAGCAGGAGCGGTGGCTAGAATGGGTAGTGGAAGCACTCGTGCGCAAATTTCCGGGTCAGGGGGGCCGCAGAATGATGGAGGCGTTGGGTTTGGCGCCATTGCAACAAACGCGCTTTTACCAAGAAGTCTTTCAAGAGGGAGCGCAAGCGGGTGAAGCCAGAGGTCGCCAGGCGGAAGCTGTTGCTTTGGTACTGCGTCAGCTCCAGCGCAAAGTCGGTTCCCTGTCCCCCGAACAAACCCAGCAGATTCAATCGTTGTCGCTAGAGCAACTGGAAGCGCTCGGGGAGGCGCTGCTGGATTTTTGCAGTATGGCTGACTTGGATAGCTGGCTGGCCCAGAATACTGTCTAGTAACCATGGACCAACCTATTTTTCATCTGGCATTTCCGGTAGGAGATATTCCGCAAACGAAAGCCTTTTATGTGCAGGGGTTGGGCTGTATACCCGGACGGGAAACGCCCCATTGCTTGATTCTCAATTTCTACAACCATCAACTCGTAGCCCATGTGACCCAGGACATTAGCCCCCAAAAAGGAATTTATCCCCGTCATTTTGGCCTGGTGTTTCCGGCGCTTGACCAATGGCAAGCCTGTTACGACCGGGCAAAAAGACAAGGTTTATCTTTTTATCAAGATGCGAAAGTGCGTTTTCCTGGTTCCCCGCTCGAACACCGCACGTTTTTCCTGATAGACCCGTTTTATAACCTGCTGGAGTTCAAGTTTTATACGCACCCTGAAGCCATCTTTGGTTGTCAGGAATATGCCCAAGTCGGCGACCGGTTAACGGCAGGATAAGGTTGGCGTCAATTGCTGGAGGACTTCAGCGAGAATATCCACGGCCAAATCAATTTCGGATGGGGTGGTCAAGTGACTCAGGCTAAAGCGCAGGCCACAACGAGCCAAGCGTTCGTCATACCCCATCGCTAGGAGCACCGGACTCGGTTGGGTTTTGCCACTGGCGCAGGCGGAACCGGAACTCACGGCAATGCCCCGCTGACTGAGTAGATGCACCAACGTTTGACCAGTGTGGGTTTCATCGCCCTGCTCCCAAACGACGCTGACGTGGTGCGGTAAACGCTGCTCCCAGGAACCTGTCAACCGCAGGCCGGGCAATTCGAGCAACCGGCGCCGTAGGTAATCCCGTAAGTGGGAAACGTAAGACTGCTGGGGTAAGAATTCGGTCATGGCTAAACGCGCCGCTACTTCCAATCCGGCCAGCAGCGCCACGGGTGGTGTGCCCGACCGTAAACCCCGTTCTTGCCCGCCGCCGTATAACCAGGGTTGCAAATCAATGCCTCGGCGTACCACAAGTGCCCCACACCCCTGCGGCCCATAAAACTTGTGCGCCGAGAGCGATAACAAATCTACGCCCAATTCGGGGACATTTACCGGTAGCCGCCCCACGACCTGTACTGCATCCGTATGGAATAAAACGCCATGCGCACGACAAATCTGCGCCAAGTCCGCAATCGGCTGCAAGGTTCCTACTTCGCTCTGGCCGTAAATCACCGTGACCAGAACGGTGTTGGGCTGCAAGTGGGACTCCAGCGTTTGGGGGTCAACCCGCCCTGTCGAGTCCACTGGCAAGGTCGTAATCTGCCATCCCCGTCGCGCGAGGGCTGCCAAAGGGGCGCTCACCGCCGGATGTTCCACTGCCGAAGTAATGATGTGTTGCGGCTGGTCGTACTGCTGTGCCACCCCAAAAATGGCCAGGTGATTGGCTTCAGTCCCCCCTGAGGTAAAAATGACTTCTTCCGGCGTGACGCCAAGTAACTCTGCCACTGCCAGGCGCGCCCGTTCCATGAGCAGTGCGGCCCGCTGCCCATAGCGGTGAATGCTGCTGGGATTGCCCCAGGCGTGGGTCATCGCTTCCTGCACCCGCGCAATCACCTGGGGATGGGGAGGCGTGGTGGCGCTGTAATCCAAATACACCATAGCTTCATTCTGCCATGAAGTCGGGATTGGCTAAGATAAACGTAGGCTTGTTAGCCGCATGGGGAGGGCGATGCGATGAAAGAAAGAATTCAAGTCGATCCAGCCATCAAAAAACTGACGCCCGCTGACGTGGCAGCCTTGGCGAAACGATTGGAAGAAGATAATTATCCCGATGCCTTTGCTAGCTTGCAGGATTGGCATCTCCTGCGCAAGATTGCCTTCCAACGCCCAGAGCTAGTCGAGCCTTACTTGCACCTGTTGGATTTTGAAGCGTTTGATGAAGCTTGATGAAGAAGCTTAGGGTAGGATGAAGAGGAATCGGCTGTTGTTGAGAGGCAGAGAGACATGGCTCGGTTGTTTAGCTGGATAGGCCAATTGCTGGGCGCAATTTTTACGATTCTGATTGTGCGACCCGTGGCGGCTGTAGTTGGGCTGTTTCGGCGAGGCCAGCCCCGCGAGGATAGAACATTTTTCCTAGACCCTGAGGAAGCCAAAAGTTTGGGACGGCGCAGTGAATCGCCTGCGGTGGAAGCCTCTAAGTCACAACCAGCGGTGCCCGCGAGTCCGGTGATTTCCATGAGTACGACAACGGCTACTAGCACTACTGGCGTTAGTACTGACCGGCGGCGACCAGGGCCAAATATGAAGATGTATCTGGACATGGCTAAACAGCTGCGGCGGGCCTGATGCACCCAGCCACCTGGTGGTCTGCAAGTAGCTTAACCCGCTGGTGGGGTCAGGGGGCGGATTGGCTCCAGGGTAGTCGGCTGGCGCCCTATTGGGAGCATCTCCTGGCCGGCTGGATAGCCTTGGTGCTGATTGGTTTGCCGTTTTTGAGCAATGAACAACTGGGTGTTCTCCTGCTGGGAGGGGTGATGCTCTGGCTGGGGTCGCTGTGGTGGTCTCCTCCCCAAGGCGTTAGCATCACCGCCCTGTTGTACGGGGTCGCTCTGACACTGGCGACGGCCTTTTCACCGGTCAAACGCGCGGCTTTTGCCGGTTGGGTCAAGGCGTGTTTGTACCTGGCCACCTTTGGAGCGCTGCTGCGGGGGGTCCGTCGCTGGGGCAAAATACTCCTGGTCGGGCATCTGCTGGTGACGCTGGCGGTTGTGCTCATCGGCCTGCGGCAATGGTTTTTTGGCGCAGAAGCCCTGGCCACCTGGATTGACCCTGAATCTCCTCTGGCGGGCACGACCCGGGTCTATAGCGTTTTTGGGAATCCTAACCTGTTGGCGGCCTATCTCGTTCCTGGCGTGGGCATGGGTTTGGGCTGTTTACTGGCCTGGCGCACTTGGGCACAACGACTCCTGGCGTTAACCCTGGTGGTGACCTTCAGTAGCTGTTTAATCCTGACCGGCAGTCGCGGCGGCTGGCTCGGTTTGGCGACGGTTTACGCCAGTTTTTCCCTGATGGCGAGCTGGGCCTGGTGGCAATGGCACAAATGGCATCCCCTGTGGCGACGCCTGCTGTTTGGGCTGGGCGCTGGGCTACTGCTGGTGAGCGTCTTGGCGTTGCTGGGACGTTCGGAAACGCTGCGGTTGCGGTTTTTGAGCATGTTTGCCGGGCGAGCCGATAGCAGCAACAACTTCCGCCTCAACGTGTGGGCGGCGGTGCTAGCGATGATTCGCGACCATCCCTGGTTGGGCATTGGGCCGGGCAATCGCGCCTTCAACTTGATTTACCCGCTGTACCAACGTCCCAACTTCAACGCGCTGGGGGCCTACTCGGTGCCATTAGAGGTGGCGGTGGAAGCCGGACTCGTGGGCTTAACTGCGTTTGCCGCCCTAACCGCCACTATCCTCCGACGCAGTTGGCAACATTTGCGTAACTGGTGTCTTTCACCCCAACCTCCAACCTTTCTCGTGATGGGCTTGCTGGCGGGTCTGGCCGGTACGATGGCCCACGGGCTGGTGGATACGCTCTGGTTTCGCCCGCAGATTCAAGTGCTGTGGTGGTTTAACGTGGCCCTGGTTTGGAGCACCTACGATTCCTCTTCGTCGTAGAGCCGGTCTAATTGTTGCCGCGCCTCCTCCAGGTTCACACTGCGCACCACTAGCAGGGGTTCCTCGATAGGATTGCCGTCGGCATCCAGTAACTCGGGGTGGGGGGCTGACCGTCGCCGAGGGTACTGGGATTCCAAACTGACCCGAATCAAACTCCCGATGAGATTGCCCAGCGCCAGAACCGCCAGGACGGTAAACAGGACGACGTACAGCAGGTGGAGGAACATCGCTTTCACCAAGTGAACTAAGGTTTGGAGTAGGTACGCGCTTGCAAGCGCAGGTGCCAGCATTCCAGGACCAGTTGATGCCAGGCCATCAGGACGGTGGTATCCACGCCCACACCCGTGCTGTGGAGCAGGGAATGGGCCGCTTGGACCTCTGATTGGGCTTGGGTCAGGCGTTGCAACAGCTCGCGCCGCCGCTCAGCAGACAGAAACGGAAGTGACTCCCGCTCCAGCATCTGCTGGGCCTGGCTAAACCAGTACATGAAGTCTTCTAAAAGCGGCTCTAATAGCGATTTTACTATTGGGGACCGGGGCAAGTTCATAGGGTTGTGCCAAACGGTATATAACTACATTAGTGCTTTTTACACTTCTTAACAATAGGGGACGGCAAAAGATGCAGCGACAGCCTACCTGGGCTTAAGCCGAGTCATTTGTTACATAAAGTGACTGAGCGGTAGGGCAGTCCCGTCATCACCAGCGGGCGGGGGTAGCTGTGGCATAATGATGACGGGTTGGATAAGTTAACCATGACGGAAACGACAGCGACAGACCTCGACCGATACGAGTGTCGCGCCTGCGGGTACATCTACGAACCGGAAAAAGGACAACCGGATAAAGGCATTCCGCCGGGAACCCCCTTTAAGGCCTTGCCGCCCGATTGGCGCTGTCCGGTCTGTGGGGTGAAAAAGGCCGCTTTTGTCAACATCGGCAGGAAAGAAGTGGTGGGTTTTCCGGAGAACTACCGCTATGGACTGGGGGTCAACAGCTTGACACCTGGGCAAAAAAGCTTTCTGATCTTTGGAGGTCTGATTTTGAGTTTCCTGTTTTTGATGAGTTTTTACGGGTTGAAATGAGCTGGGGACGACTGCTGGCGCTGCTGTGCTGCGTACTGTTGCTGGGCTGTAGCCGGGGGCCGGCGGCTCTGACGACCCATCCCTGGGAGCTGGTGAATTTGCCGACCCAGGCGACTTTGATGGACATCGCCTTTGACCCTGAAGAACCTCAGCACGGCTGGCTGGTGGGTACGGATGCCACGTTGCTGGAGACCACCGACGGGGGCAAAACGTGGGAGTTGCGGGCATTAGACCTGGGAGAAGGGAAATACCGGTTGACGGCGGTGAGTATGCGGGGCGGTGAAGGTTGGGTGACTGGTAAACCGCCCCTGCTGCTCCATACCACCGATGGGGGCAAAACCTGGATGCGCCTCCCGTTGGACCCGCGCTTGCCAGGGGTGCCAATTGCTGTCGTAGCTCTGGGGCCTGGCCAGGCGGAAATGACCACTGACCTGGGGGCTATCTACCGTACCGAGGATGGAGGCCGGACTTGGCGCGCCCAGGTAGAGCGGGCGTTAGGCGCAGCGCGGGACCTGGACCGGGATGCCCAGGGGCGCTACGTAGCTGTGTCCACCAAAGGCAATTTCTACTCCACCTGGGAACCGGGGCAGACCGCCTGGGTGCAGCACAACCGGGAGAGTTCCCGCCGCATCCAGAGTATGGGCTTTACGCCGGACGGTGGCCTATGGATGCTTAGCCAGGCGGGGGAATTGCGGTTTAATCCCGATGGGCAAGAGGGGCACTGGAGTCAACGCATTCAACCAGAGGGGAATGTGGGCTTGCTGGGGATTGGCCTGCTGGATATGGGCTACCGCACCGACAAGGAGGTGTGGGTTGTCGGCGGCAGTGGCACCTTGTTTGTCAGCTACGACGGCGGCCAGACCTGGCAACAGGACAAGCAAACGGCAAACATTCCTGCGAATTTTTACCGAGTAGTCTTTTTTGGGCCGGAGCAGGGGTTTATCCTGGGGAACCAGGGGACGCTCCTGCGCTACCGGGGTGCCTAGATGCGACGGGCGCAGCCGGGGTTACGGTTTATTCCGCCCCGGTACGACCCTAGGGTGAATCGGTTGATCCGGTGCTTGTTGCCGCTGTGGTTGCGTTTTCGGTTGGGGATCACCCAGGTGCGGGTCGAAGGAGCAGACATCCTTGTGCCCTGGTATGTGCAGCTCCAGCGAAGAGAAGCACGGGTTCTACTGGCGTTTCGGCATCCCACGCTTGATGACCCCTACGCCATGCTCTACCTGCTGGAGCGGGCGGTTCCCCAGGCAGCTCAAGAGAGAGGCGTGCGGTTGCGTTTGCCGCTGCATAGCTATTTCGTGTATGACCGGGGGATTCCCCTATGGGCGGGGCGGTGGGTGGGCTGGCTGTTTGCGCGATTGGGGGGCATCCCTATCCAGCGTGGGCGCAGTGACCGGCTAGCCCTTAAAACGATTCGGGAAGTGCTCCTACGCGGAGACATGCCCTTGACGGTGGCGCCGGAGGGCGGAATCAATAACCGCAGCGAGTGTCTAGGACCACTGGAGCCGGGGTTGGCGCAGCTCGGTTTTTGGTGTTTGGAGGATCTGGCGAAACAGGGGCAGACCGTACCGGTGGTGGTGATTCCGATTGGCATTCAATACGGCTTTGTCCGACCGCCCTGGCAACGCATCAACGACCTGTTGACCCGCCTGGAGGAGTACTGTCATTTGCCAGTGGGTTCCCACGCTTCAGCTGACCCGGAGGCCCTATACGCCCGTTTGCTCCGCTTGGCCGACTACCTGCTCACCCAGATGGAAACCTTTTACGCCCAGTTCTACCACCATCCGCCGCCGGCCTTGGCGGAAGACCTGACGGTGAACGACCGCTTGCGCCTGCGGTTGGACCACCTGCGGGATGTGGCGTTGCGCGTGACGGAGTCGTTTTTCGGCGTGACGGGGAAAGGGACTGTCATTGACCGGTGCCGGCGCCTGGAGGCGGTGGCGTGGGAGTGGATGTACCGGCAGGACTTGGCTGAACTCTCCCCCGTGGCTCGGTGGCTAGCGGACCGGATTGCCCAAGAGGTGGAACTGCGGCTGTGGCACATGCAGTTGGTCGAGCAACTTACGAGCGTCACCGGCGATTACATCCGGGAAAAACCGTCGGCGGAACGTTTTGCGGAAACCCTGCTCATCCTGTGGTCAGCCGTCAACCACCTACGGGGCCGTCATCAACCTGTGCGTCTGGGGCAACGCTGGTTGAGCATCCGGGTCGGGGAACCCCTGTGCCTGAACGACTACTGGGAAACTTACAGCGCTAGCCGCAAAGCCGCTCGCCAAGTGGTTCAAGAGGTCACAGACCGCCTAGCGGAACGGTTGCAGGGCCTGATCATTAGTTAGAGCAGTCTATCGCCTGTGATCAGGGACACTCCCTCGGGCAGCGGGGGTCACTGTCGGGCTGACAGTTGGGCAGGACACTGGAGATAGCGACTGGAGCAAACGTTCCACAGGGCGCACCAAGGGTCGGGCAACCGGCCCTTGCCGCATTTCAATAGCCCAACATCGCCAGCAATGTGAAGTACACCAGGCTAATGCCGCTGACGATGAGACCTGCGGTAGCGATGGCCGTCACTGGCCGTTGACTTAGGTGCTGCAGGGCGCGGGCGGCGGCCCACCACACCCCCAAAATCACCGTGACAAAGTAACGGATGTACCGCCCCACATTGGTCCAAAAACCGTCCATATCACCTCCCCGCTTGGCTTGCCTCTTCTACAACTGACCAAACCCCTTGCGCTTTTTGGGTTGCTGTTTCCGGCGGGCGGCTCGTCCCGTGCCCAGTGTTGGCACCCCCAGTAAGGCGCCCGTACTCAACCGCTGCATCAGGGTGCGCATCTGTTGAAAGTCCTGGACGAGCTTGGCAACTTCGGCCTCGGTGTGGCCAGACCCCTTGGCAATGCGCCGCCGCCGTGAGGCACTCGCAGCAAGCAAATCGGGGTTGCGGCGCTCTTCGGGGGTCATGGAGTTGATCATCGCTTCGGCGCGTTTGAGTTGTTTTTCCGCCTGTTGAATCTGCTCGGCTTTGAGGTGATTCATCCCAGGCAGCAGTTTCAAAAAGCCCCCCAGGGACCCCATTGTTTTCAGCAGGCGCAATTGCTTGACAAAATCCGTGAAATCGAATTGGGCCTGGAGAATTTTCTCCTGCATTTTTTGGGCGTCGGCCAAATCCACCGCTTCCTGAGCTTTTTCCACCAGGGTCAGCACGTCGCCCATGCCCAGGATGCGCGAGGCCATGCGCTCGGGATAAAACGGCTGCAGCGCCTCGACCTTTTCGCCGGTTCCAATGAATTTGATGGGTTGCCCAGAGACATAACGCACCGAAAGGGCGGCACCACCCCGGCTGTCCCCATCCACTTTGGTCAAAATCGCGCCGGTGATGCCGATCTGTTCATGAAACGCCCGCGTCAAGTTGGCGGCTTCCTGGCCGGTCATGGCATCGACTACCAGCAGCACCTCCTGGGGCTGAATCGCCGCCTTGATCTGGGCCAGTTCCGCCATCATCGCCTGGTCAATCTGCAACCGGCCCGCCGTGTCCACGATCACCCAATCGTACCCTTCGGCACGGGCGTGGGCGACCCCCTGTTCGGCAATGGTGACCGGGCTGACCTGCGTGCCCAGGGCAAACACCGGCACGTCAATCTGTCGCCCCAGGGTTTGCAACTGGTCAATCGCCGCCGGGCGGTAGATGTCGGTGGCCACCAGCAGGGGCCTTTTCCCTTGCTTTTTAAGGTGCAGAGCCAGCTTGGCCGCGGCGGTGGTTTTTCCGCTTCCCTGTAGCCCGGCCATCAGCAGGATGCTCGGAGGTGTGGGCGCTTCCTGAAGCGGCGCCTGCTGGCCACCCATGACTGCCACCAGCTCGTCGTACACCACCTTGATGAACTGCTGGTCAGGGCGCACACCGGCAATCACTTCTTTGCCAATGGCCCGCTGTTCCACCGCCTGGATGAACTCCCGCACCACCTGGACGTTCACATCAGCGTCCAAGAGGGCGCGACGCACCACCTTCAGGGCGTCTTGGATGTTGCTGGGCGTGAGTTTGTCCTGGCCGCGCAGCTTTTTCCAGGCGGCCTCCAGTTGCTCGGCAAGCGCTTCAAACATAGAACCAGGGGAGCGCCATCCGTCTCCATCGCATGAATAGCTATTGTACATGGCCGGACGGGAGGGGGCGTGTGGATTACACTACAGGTGTGCCGGTGACCCAAGGAGGTTAGGACGCCATGACGCTGGGGAGCAACCCCTATGTCAAGTGCCCCCGCTGCGGGTACGACCACAATCCCACCAGCACCAGCCGCTGTGAAATCTGCAATTTCCCCCTGAAAAAACGCCCGTCCCCCTGGCCGTGGGTTAGTCTCCTGGCGGGTTTGGCAGTCCTGGGGGTGGGGGGCTATTGGTTCGCCCGTCGTCTGGGAGCGCCGGTGGATACTGCCACGACCCAACCTTCCCAACCTGTTGGACGGCTGCACGCGACCCTCACCGGCCACACGGGCTACATCAATACGGTGGTCTTTACCCCCGACGGCCAGTACCTGCTCAGCGCCAGCGAAGACAAGACGATTCGGGTGTGGGAGGTCCGCAGCGGACGAGCGGTGCGTACCCTGGTGGGGCACACCGAGGAGGTGCTGGGCCTGGCGGTGACGCCGGATGGAAAAACGGCCATCAGCGGCGGCAAGGATAAGTTGATCAAAATCTGGGATTTGGCGACGGGCCGCGAACGTCAAACCCTACGGGGGCACGGTTACTGGGTCACCGCCATTGCCGTCCATCCCCAGGGCGACCGCTTTGCCAGCGCCAGCTATGACCGCACCGTGCGCCTGTGGCGCCTAGATGGCCGTTCCTTGGGCGTGCTACTGGGGCATCGCGACATTGTCCTGCACGTTGCCTACAGCCCCGACGGCCAAAACCTCCTGAGCGCCAGCGTGGACCAAACCATCCGGTGGTGGCGGGGCGGGCGACTCCATCACACCTTCACGGGACACACCAGCGATGTGAACTGGTTAGCCATTGCCCCCGATGGCCAGGCCTTTGTCAGCGTGAGCCGCGACGCCACCCTGCGGTACTGGAACCTCAACACGCGCCAAGCCATTCGCACCCTCACTGGTCATGTGGGGGAAATCTTTACTGTTGCCATGCACCGTAATGAACGCTGGGTCGCTAGTGCTGGCCGAGACCAGATCATCCGCCTGTGGGACTTGACTCAAAGCCGGGAAGTTGCTCAGCTTGCCGGTCATACAGGTTGGATTTACGGCATCAGCTTCAGCCCTGACGGCCGTTGGTTAGCAAGCGGCAGTGTGGATAGAACCGTGAAATTGTGGGCTATTAACCCCTAGGCTTCTGACGTTACCCGTGGGTAGGCAACTGTTGAACCCTTTATGCACTCTTATAGCCAGAAATGAACATCTGTCCTAGGCCACTGGGCAGACAATAGCAGCTTTGGCCATGATGGTATTGTGCCCAGGTGAGAAGCCAGCCTGCCAAGCGCTCCTTGGCGCAATCTCCACGGCACCTTCTTTCTACCTGTAAGGAATCGAGAGAAGCATGTGTGGAGATTGTGGCTGCTTCTTACCCAGGTACTAGCGGCAGTTGTACTGCAGTCACTGTGTCGGGACTGTCTCTAGCTACCGCCGGTTAGGGATGGCCGGCCACCTACCACCCCGAGCGCGTGGTCTGAGTGCAACAGTGACTTGCCGGTGAGACTCCGGCACGCTCCGCCTCCGTTGGCGGCGGAGGAAGTTGTTGGGAGAGCCGTTTGCCCAGCAGCCTGTGGAGAAATGTCCATAGTTTTAGGAACGGTTCGGCGTCACCGTGTAAACCTGCCCATTCACCAGCAAGTGCGTAATGCCTTTGTCGTACAAATAACGGCTAGTTTTGTAGATTAACTGGCCGTCGGGCACCTTGAGCACCCGGTGGTGGCGTCCGGAAAACCGCTTGGCTACCCGGTGGTTGTTGAACACCGGTAATGTCGGGGCGGTGGCATTGACGGTTGGCAATCCGCCCCAGCGACTAAAGTCATTCAGGGGACGCACCACCAGTTCCGCCGCCCGGTCCACCACCAGATAACAAGTTGCTGGAAGCACCGATGGCTCCAGGGGCAAAATCTGCTGGCCTACGGAGGCGGCATCGAAATCGGGCGCGGCGGTTTCCTCCTCCTCCAGGGCGTCGCCTTCCTCCTCGTCCCAATCGTCCTGGGCGTCCGCGTCCCACTCGGGTAACACCGCCGTCGGTTCGGTATCCAACGCCGGCGCGCTGGGTTCTGGAGGAGGGACCAACACGGGTGGTTCCGGCGGCTCAGGCGGCGTCGCCGGTTCGGGCGTTTCCGCAACGGGTTCCGTCACCGGCTTGTAGGCCAGAATTTTGGGAGTCGCCGTAGGGGGCGGCGGTGATTCGTGCCAGCGTCCTGCCCGCTTCTGGGGCACCAGCGCGTCGTACACTGCCTCCGTCAGCTCCTCCTTTAAGATGCGGATAATGGTACTAATGCTGACGTCGTACTCCGCCGCCAGACTGGTGGCCGTGGCCGCCGTGTCCCGAAACCGCTGGGCAATTTGGCTGCGATCTGCAGGGGTCAACTTGGCGCGGGGCATAGACTCTCTCATTCAGGCACTTTTTCTAGTATAGGCCAGCCATGAGCGAGCGCTACCACTTGCGGATGTGTGACCTTCCCACCCACGAACGCCCCCGCGAGCGGTTGCTGCAACAGGGGGTGACGGCGCTGGCCACAAGTGAATTGCTGGCGATTTTGCTGGGAACGGGGTCGGGCAAGCTGTCGGCGGTGGGCTTGGGACAATACCTATTGCAGGAGTTGGGCCGGCATCAGCAGGACCCCCTGGCGGTCTTGCGCGAGATCAAACCCGCTGAATTGATGGCCATTCCCGGCATTGGTCCAGCCAAGGCCACCACCATCCTGGCCGCCGTTGAACTGGGCAAGCGAGTGTTTTTGAGTCGTCCGCTGGAGCGCACCCCCATTGACAGCCCAGAACTGGCAGCAGCGGCCCTGGCGCCCGAGCTGATGTGGGCGGAAACCGAGCGGTTTGCCCTGTTGCTGCTGGATGTCAAGCACCGGTTGCTGGGGAGTCGCGTGTTGACGATTGGGACGGCGACGGAAA
Organism: Gloeomargarita sp. SKYB120; assembly: GCA_025062155.1. Taxonomy (NCBI): domain Bacteria; kingdom Bacillati; phylum Cyanobacteriota; class Cyanophyceae; order Gloeomargaritales; family Gloeomargaritaceae; genus Gloeomargarita; species Gloeomargarita sp. SKYB120. Next base: position 159,281 of record JANXAM010000001.1, read on the forward strand.
CCCTGGCCCATCCCCGCGAAATTTTCCGCGAGGCGATCCGTCTAGGGGCCACCCGCCTGATCATCGGCCACAACCACCCCTCGGGCAATCTGACCCCCAGCGAGACGGACTTGCAACTGACGCGGCAACTGCTCGAATGCAGTAAGATTTTGGATATTCCGCTGTTGGATCACCTGATTTTGGGGCAAGGTCAACACTGTAGCCTGCGCGCAACGACCCGTTTGTGGGAAGAAGCGGGCGTGACATTCTAGGGGGAAACGGGGATGAGCCTGCAGACACCTGTGGTGTTTTTGATCTTCAACCGCCCCGACTTGACCCAACAAGTGTTTCAGGTGATTCGTCAGGTGCAACCCAAACGCCTATTTGTGGTTGCCGATGGGCCACGGGACGACGCCGAAGCAGCCGTCTGCCAAGCCACGCGCGCCATTGTGGAAGCACAGATAGATTGGGATGCGCAAGTGGAGCGGGATTACGCCGAGGTGAATCTGGGTTGTCGCCGGCGCGTTGCCAGCGGCCTGAACTGGGTTTTTGCCCAGACTGACCGCGCCATCATCTTGGAGGACGATTGTTGGCCTGAGGTGTCCTTCTTTCGTTTCTGCGAGGCGTTGCTGGCGCGCTATCAGGACGACGAGCGGGTGATGGCCATCAACGGCACTAACTATCAACAGGGGCGGTCGGTCACCCCCTACAGCTATTACTTCTCCAAGTACTTTCACTGCTGGGGCTGGGCGACCTGGGCACGGGCGTGGCGTTATTACGATGTAGAGATGAAACAGTGGCCGGCGTTTCGGGATGGGGGCTATTTGCGATGGGTCAGCGAGGACGAGTACGAATATCGCTACTGGTGGCGCACCTTTGAACGGATGTATCGGGGGGAAATTGACACCTGGGATTACCCTTTTCTGCTGGCCTGTTTTTGCCAGAATGGTTTAGCGGCGACGCCGCGGGTGAATTTGGTGTCCAACCTGGGGTTTGGCGTCAAGGCCACCCACACCCATAACCCGCACCATCGGTTGGCCCGGATGCCCACCCAAGCCCTGCCGGAGATCACCCACCCTCCCTTTCTGACCCGCCATCGGGACGCCGACCGCTGGGTGTTTGATTGGGTGTTTGGGGGGCGGGAACTGCGCAACCGGGACACCTGGCCTGGGCGATGGCGGGCGTTCAAAACGCATCTGCGGCGCTGGCTCACCTGGAAGGAGACCCAATCCCATGCGTCTAGGCGTGATTGATTACCAAATGGGGAATCTCCACTCGGTCTGCAAGGCGCTGGCCTACTTGGGTTGCCCAGGCGAACTCACCGACCAGATTAGCGAGGCGTACGATGCGGTCATCCTCCCCGGCGTCGGCGCGTTTGATCCGGCGGTGCATCACCTGCGGCAACGGGGATTAATCGCGCCTTTGCAGCGCTGGATTCGTCAAAATAAACCCTTTTTGGGGATTTGTTTAGGGCTTCAGTTGTTATTTGCCGCCAGCGCTGAGGGGCAAGAAACTGGTTTGGATGTGCTTCCGGGCCAGGTACAGGCCTTGCGACCCGCGCCGGGGTATCCCGTGCCCCACATGGGCTGGAATCAGCTGCAGTTCACCCAACCCGATTGTCCCTTGTGGCGGGAGCTGCCGACGCCGACCTGGGTGTACTTTGTGCATTCGTACCACGCGGTACCGGCAGACCCCAAGCTGGTGGCGGCGACGGTTGAGTACGGCGGCGAAACAATCACGGCGGCGGTGGGTCAAGGAAACTGCTGGGCGACCCAATTTCATCCGGAAAAATCAGGGAGGGTGGGTCTCCAGGTGCTCCGCAATTGGCTGACCTACTGCACAGCGTGAACGCTCTGCTTTACACGTACCCGCCCCTGCTCACCGGCCGTCTGCAAAGACGCTATCAACGCTTTTTCGCAGAGATTCGCCTGGACACGGGGGAAGTGATTGTCGCCCATTGTCCCAACACGGGCCCAATGACGGGGGTGAGCGTCCCTGGACGACCGGTGTGCGTGTCCTACCAGCCCAGCCCCCGTCGCCGGTTGCCCTACACCTGGGAACTCATCCACGTCGAGGACACCGAACCCACCTGGGTCAACATCAACACGGCCCGCCCCAATGCCGTCGTGCGACGGTGGCTCGAACAACGGGGCCTGCCAGCCCTTCAGGATTACCGCCAGATTCACCGAGAAGTCCCCTACGGTCGGGAGGGCAGCCGCGCGGATTTCTGCCTGACGGGCGGTGAGCGCCCCATCTACATCGAAGTGAAAAACACCACCTGGGTGCAGGACCGCGTGGCCCGTTTTCCCGATACAGTGACGACGCGGGGGCAAAAACATCTGCGGGAACTCATGGGGTTGGTACCCCAAGCGCGAGCGGTGCTGATTTATTTCATCGGTCGCCACGACTGCACCCACTTTGCCCCCGGGGACGCTGCGGACCCCACCTACGGCCAACTCCTGCGCCAGGCGGTGCAACAGGGCGTCGAGGTGTTCCCCTGTCAATTCGAGGTGAACCCTAGCGGGATTGCCTACCGGCGGCAACTACCGTTGGTTTGGGACGGCCCAGCGCCGCAACAACCGCCGTAGCCATACCAGCAGGGTGAGCAGCCGCTGGACCTGACGCAGGTAACCCACCAGCAGGGGTAACCGTTGCCGTAGGGCGCGCGTCCCCGTTTGCCCTCGCTGAATCGCCTGGGGCGCTCCCACCAGAAAGTGGTGAGTGGCGCGTTCCGCCCCGTCAATGGCCCGCGTGACTCCCACCAGCGTCCGCCGTAGTCCCACCAGGAACGACACCAGCCGCCAGCACCCCCAGCAAATTCCTAGGTTGATCCCAATGACCAGCCACACCATAGCCCCATTATTCCTGGTAGCGGTCCTATGATAGGATCACCAGTATTCCTATCGGTTTTTGAGGGTTATGAGCAACGCCAGACGGCTGGTCTTGGTCGTGGCGGCGGGCGTCACGGGTGTAGTGCTGGGAACGCTGCCGGCTTGGTTAGCGCGGGCGCAGCGGGAGACCGAGTTGACCCTGGTGGCCTACGCGGTGGCCAAGCCCGTGTTTGCCAAGCTGATTCCCGAGTTCCAGCGGGAATGGCAAGCCCGCACGGGCCAGCGGGTGACCTTCAAGGAGTCCTACGGGCCGTCGGGAGCGCAAACCCGCGCGATTCTCGGGGGGCTACAGGCCGACATCCTGGCCCAGAACCTCCAGAGCAACATTGACCCGCTAGTGGAACGGGGGCTGGTGCGACCCGACTGGCAAAAGCGGCTCCCGAACCAAGCGGTGCCGGCGACGAGCGTGATGGTGCTGGTGACCCGCCCCGGCAATCCCAAAAACATCCGCACCTGGAGCGACCTGGCCCGCCCCGATGTCGAGGTTTTGTTGATCAACCCCAAGACGTCGGGCAATGCGCGCTGGGGCATCCTGGCCGCGTTCGGCGCTGTGCAAAAAAGCCTGGGCGAAGCCAAGGCTCGGGAGTACCTCAACCGGTTGATGGCAAACACCAAGGTCCTGGCCAACTCCGGGCGCGATGCCACCGATAAATTTGTCAAAAACCGCCTTGGCGATGTGATGATTAATTTTGAAAACGAGGTGCTGTTTTTGAACGAGGCCATCCCGAGCGATTTTCCCTATATAGCGCCTTCCCCCAACCTGCAAGTGGATTTTCCCGTGACGGTGATCGACCGAGTGGTGGACCGGCGCGGCACTCGCGCAGTTGCAGAAGCCTTCACACGCTTCTTGTTCAGCCGGCGAGGTCAAGAAATTTACGCCGAGACCGGGTATCGGCCTGTGGACCCTCTGGTGCGGCAGCGCTTTGCCCAGCGGTTCCAAAACGTCAAACGCATCTACAAAATTGGCGACTTCGGCGGCTGGGGGAAGGTAAATGCTCTGCTGTTTGCCGATGGGGCCTTGTTTGACCAGGCGCTGCGGGCGGCAGCCCGGCTCAGTCCATGAAGCCCTACGCCCTGGGGCTCCCCCTATTCCTGTACAGTTACCTGGGGTTTTTGTTGCTGCTGCCTCTGGCGGCACTGGTGACCAGCAGTGTCCAGTCCACCGGGGCGGAATGGTGGCGCTGGCTAACGGCGCCCGTAGCGCTGGCGGCTTACCGGCTGACCCTGACCACCGCGTTGCTGGCGGCTACTGTGAACACGGTGCTGGGCTTGGTTACGGCCTGGGTGCTGGTGCGCTACGAATTTCCGGGACGGCGGCTGTTGGATGCGCTCGTGGATTTGCCCTTTGCCATGCCGTCGGTGGTGGCGGCCATTACCCTGGCGACCCTGTATGGGCAAGGTGGATTGGTCGGTCAGTTCTGGGACGAAGGAACCTTTTTGGGGCGCCTGCTCCCGTTGAATTTCACGGCGTCCGTGCAGGCTGTGGTGTTGGCCCAGTTGTTTGTCACCCTGCCGTTTGTGGTGCGCACGGTACAGCCAGTGTTGTGGGAGTTGGAGCCGGAGGTGGAGGAGGCGGCCTATACCTTGGGGGCGTCTCCCTGGCGTTGTTTCCGGCAAATTCTCTTGCCCGCCTTAACGCCGGCTTTATTTACGGGCTTTACCTTAGCTTTGGCCCGGGGCATCGGCGAGTTTGGGGTAGTGGTGCTCATCTCCGGCAACATCCCCTACCAGACCTTGACAGCCACCGTCTATATCTACCAACAGTTAGAGGCGTTTAATTATCCCGCCGCCACTGCCGTAGCCCTGGTGTTGTTGGTAGCGTCCTTGGCCTTGTTTGGTCTCACCCGCTGGGTGCAGGGGCGTGTGCTGCCGCGGATGTAACCTACTCCAATTGCTCAAAGTCACTGCTGCCGCCGGCGGCTACTGTGCGCTGGTAGGCGGCTGCGCCCATCTGGCTGAGATTGACGTTCAACTGGTCCAGCTCTCGCCGGAAGTCTTCCAGTGCCGTCATCGAGTCCGCCATCATGCGCTTGATCCGTCCCACCCGCGCCGCCGCCTCGGACTTGACCGCCTCGTTGATGTAGGGCCCGTGTTCTCGCAGCGTGTTCTCGTACAACGACAGCAGGACATCCGCCTGGTTTTTCAGCTCCACAAAGGCTTTGCGCCGGGCGTCCGCTTCGGCACTGAAGGTCGCCTCCAGCGTCATGCGCTTGATTTCCTCGGGGCTGAGACCGCCGGTGTTGGTCAAGCGCACCGATTGGCTGCGACCCGTCCCCTTGTCCACCGCCGTGACCTGCAAAATGCCGTTGGCGTCAATCTCAAAGGTCACCTCGATCTGGGGAACCCCCCGCGGCGCCGGTGGAATGCCCGTCAGCTCCATCCGCCCCAAACTGCGGTTGTCCGCCGCCATGGGCCGCTCGCCTTGGAGAATATGTACCTCAACCACCGTTTGGTTGTCCGTGGCCGTCGAGAAAATCTGGGAACGGCTGGTGGGAATCCTAGTGTTGCGCTCAATGATTTTGGTAAAAACGCCGCCTAGCGTCTCAATCCCCAACGACAAGGGCGTCACATCCAGCAGCAACAAGTCCTTTACCATCGTTTCCTTGCCCAGGATACCCGCCTGGATCGCCGCGCCAATCGCCACCGCCTCGTCCGGATTCACCGATTTTTCGGGGGCTTTACCGTCAAAGTATTCCTGAATTGCCCGCTGCACCGCTGGCATTCGGGTAGACCCGCCCACCAGCAAAATCCGGTCAATGTCGCGCGGTTTCAGCCCCGCATCCCGCAACGCCTGGCCCACCGGGTCCAACGTTGCCTGCACAAGATGGCGAGTCAGCTCCTCAAACTTGGCGCGGGTCAGTTCCACATCAATGTGCTTGGCGCCTGTGGCATCGGAGGCGATAAAGGGTAGGTTGATCGTGGTGCTCAGGGCGCTGGAGAGTTCAATCTTGGCCTTCTCGGCGGCCTCCCGCACCCGTTGCAGGGCCATTCTATCCTCTCGCAGGTCAATGCCCTCCTGCTCCTGGAACTCCCGCAAAATCCACTCCACCAAACAGGCGTCGAAGTCATCGCCCCCCAGGTGGTTGTTGCCAGCCGTGGCAATTACTTCAAAAATCCCGTCCCCCAGGCGCAGGATGGACACGTCAAATGTCCCCCCACCTAGGTCAAACACCAAGACCGTCTGGTCCTGGTCCTGCTTGTCCACGCCAAAAGCCAGGGCTGCCGCCGTGGGTTCGTTGATAATCCGCAACACCTCCAGCCCGGCAATCGTCCCTGCATCCTTGGTGGCCTGGCGCTGGGCATCGCTGAAGTAGGCCGGCACCGTAATCACTGCTTGGGTCACCGGCTCGCCCAAAAAGCTTTCCGCGTCCTGCTTCAATTTCTGCAGGATCATCGCCGAAATCTCTTGGGGGGTATAGACCTGGTTGCGCACCTCTACGTTGACGGTGTTATCTTTGCCCGGCACGCACTTGTAGGGCACTCGCCGGCGCTCTTCTTCGGTTTCCTGCCACCGCCGCCCGATAAACCGCTTGATGCTGTAGATGGTGTTTTCGGCATCCGTCACCGCCCGCCGTTTCGCTGGTTGGCCGACCAGTCGCTCGCCTGACTTGCCAAATCCCACGACGCTGGGTGTGGTTCGCCCTCCTTCGGCATTGGGAATAACCGTTGCCTGACCTCCCTCGAGCACCGCCACACAACTGTTCGTCGTCCCTAGGTCAATACCCACAATCTTGGCCATAGGCGCTAACCCGACTGAGCTGCCGACACATCCGTGGAGCTACTCTTCAGTGTTCCCCAAAAGCGAGCGACAGCGATCACCATCGCCCAAACTAGCGAGTGGAAATTACTCCTCATCTTAACGCGCCTGCGACCAGACAGCTAGCTGTTTTCCGCTGGTGGAGATTCGCTCGGCGGGTTTTGGCTGCCGGTAGACACCTTCACCAGCGCATGGCGCAGGACCCGCTCCTGGTCTCCCACCTTTAGGAAATAGCCGCGCCGCAGCTCTTCGATGACCGTCCCTTCCGGGTACTCATCACTCGCTTCCTGAAGGATGGCCTCGTGACGTGTGGGGTCAAAGGGTTGACCCTTGCTGGGAATCGGCGCCACCCCCATTTTTTTCAACTCCTCCACCATCTGCTTGTAAACCCCCTGGTAGCTTTTGTGGATGGTCATTCCCTCCTCAGTCTCCGGCTGGAGGTGGGCACGGGCGCGTTCAAAGTTGTCTACTACCGCCAGCAGTTCCATTAAAACCTTGGCCTTGGCCCTGAAGGCCGCCTCCTCCATTTCCCGCTGCATCCGCCGCCGGTAGTTGTCGAAATCCGCCGCCAGCCGCAGCATCTGGTTGTGTTTTTCCTCCAGTTGTTGCTGCAGCGTTTGCAGTTGCTGTTCTAGTTCCTGATGCGCCTGCTTCAGAGTTGCATACCGCTCCCGTTCCTGGAGTAACTCCTCCCGCAACGCTACCATCGCTTCCGGCGTAGCCTCCTCCGCAAGCTGGAGGTCGCCAAACGTCATTGGGGGTTCCGGTGTCTCCGTCTCCACCGTTTCTACAGCCGGCGGCTTTTCTGACTCAGTCGTTCCCACTGCTTCCGCCGGCACTTGTTCTGGATGGTCGTTCTCAGGATGGGAAGGCGTACTCACCATACATCGATCAACTAGTTCGTAATCCTACGTTAACATTCAGCTCACCCATTCAAGCAAGCTACTACGTTCGGTTAGCCCCCCTATCGCCTGTTACCTGTTTATTTTACCCAGCCTCCCGCCGCTTTTTAACAGGTGCAAAAAACTGCTGGGAAGCCCTTGGGGAAACTCGCCGGAGCGTGTAAGCTAGGATTATCCTTAGTTTGTACAGGCGTCCCCGTTGCTGGTTCTGTCATGGTGAACTCCCCGATTTCCGCCCGTCGGGCGCTCGTTACCCGTCAAGCCGGTACTAGCCCGATTGTGAAAGACCTTGTCAAGGCTGGTGTTGCCGAGCGAGAGCAAGTCATCAAAGCGTTGCAGCAGAGTCGTGAAGAGGGCCGCCCCCTACCGGAAGTCCTGGAACGGATGACCGGCAGGGCCTTGCCCGCCGAACTGGTGCGCCAGTACAAGCGGCAACAGCTATTTGAGTTGAAAGTCCTGTATGGGGTCGAATCCCTGGACCCGGAGCTGAACCCCATTTCCCTGTCCCAGATCAAAGAACTGGTAGATGTCCTGATTCCATTGGAGACCTGTCGCCGTTACGAGTTTTTGCCGGTGGCCCGCCAAGAGGGGGAAGCCCCTAGCCTGATAGTGGCAATGGTCAACCCGGATAACCTACAGGCGCTGGATGAATTGAACCGGCTGACCCGCTCCAAGGGCTTGCGCCTGCGCCGGCGGGTGATCACCCGCGAAGACTTTTTGCATCTGATCAACCTGTATGTCAACGAGATGCAGGCCGCCCAGGCCACTGGGGCAGCGATTCAGATCGAGACCGATATTGACCTGTCCCAGTATGAAGAACTTCAACAGGTCCAGGACGAAGAAGCTGAAATTGATTTGGCCCAAGCGCTGTCGGGTTCTCAGGAGGCGCCCATTGTCGCCCTGGCCAACAACATCCTGGCCAAAGCCCTGACCGAGCGGGCGTCAGACATCCACGTTGAACCTCAGGAGGAGTTCCTGCGCATCCGCTTTCGCAAGGATGGGGTGTTGCAACCCGGGTGGGACAATCTGCCGAAACAGGTCATTCCAGCGTTGACCTCTCGGTTCAAGCTCATGGCCAACCTGGACATTGCCGAGCGGCGGGTGCCCCAGGACGGGCGGATCCGGCGGCTCTTCCAGGGCCGCAAGATTGATTTCCGGGTCAGTACGGTGCCCACCCGCTACGGGGAAAAAATCTGTATGCGGATTCTGGACAATTCCGCGACCCAGTTGGGATTAGACAAGCTCATTACCGACCCGGAGACGCTCCAGATTGTTCGCGAGATGATCAAACGACCCTTCGGGTTAATCCTGGTGACCGGGCCGACGGGTTCGGGGAAAACGACAACCCTGTATTCCTGCTTGGCGGAGCGCAACGACCCCGGCATTAACATCAACACGGCGGAGGACCCAATTGAATACACGCTGCCAGGCCTGACCCAGGTGCAGGTGCTGCGGGAAAAGGGGGTGGACTTTGCCACAATCCTGCGGGCGTTTTTACGGCAGGACCCGGATGTGATTCTGGTGGGGGAAACGCGGGACAAGGAGACGGCCAAAACCGCCACTGAAGCGGCCTTGACGGGTCACCTGGTGTTGACCACGCTGCACACCAACGATGCCCCCAGCGCCATTGCGCGGCTGGCGGAAATGGGTATTGAGTCCCACATGGTGTCAGCGTCGCTAATTGGGGTGCTGGCCCAGCGGTTGATGCGGCGGGTGTGTACCGAATGCCGGATTCCCTACAGCCCTACGGCGGAGGAACTGGCTCGGTTTGGCTTGAGCGGGTCGGGGCAAGGATTGACCTTCTACCGGGCCAATGCCCTCACCCCCGAGCAAATCCGCCAGGCCAAGGCGCAGGGTCAACCGATCTGCAGCAAGTGCAACGGAGCCGGTTACAAAGGCCGGGTGGGGGTATACGAGGTGATGCGGGTGACGGAGCGCATCCAGCGGTTGATTACGGAAAACGCCCCTACGGAAGTGATCAAAGAAGTGGCGGTGGAGGAGGGCATGAAAACCCTGCTCGCCTACAGCTTGGAACTGGTGCGCCAGGGGTTGACGACGCTGGAGGAGGTGGAGCGGGTGACCTTCACCGACAGCGGCCTGGAGGCAGAACTCAAGGCCAAGCGCAAACAGGGGTTGGTCTGCCGGAATTGCCAAGCCACCCTCAAGCCGGAGTGGATGGAATGTCCCTACTGTTTGACGCCACGGTTTACAGATTGAGCATGGGAGGACAGCTATGGAACTGATGATGGAGGATTTGATGGAGGAGGTGATCCAGCGCGGGGGGTCGGATTTACACCTATCCGCTGGGTTGCCGCCCTACATTCGCATCAGTGGGAAGCTAACTCCTACAGAACACCCGCCCCTGACGGCAGAGCAATGCCAGCGGCTGATTTTCAGCATCTTGAACAACAACCAGCGCAAGATTTTTGAGCAGAATTGGGAACTGGACTGCTCCTACGGGATCAAGGGGCTGGCTCGGTTCCGGGTGAACGTCTACAAGGACCGGGGGACGGTAGCCGCCTGCTTGCGGGCGTTGCCTTCCAAAGTGCCTAGCTTTGAGTCCCTGGGGTTGCCGCCGGTGGTGCGGGAGATGTCCGAAAAACCCCGCGGGTTGGTGCTAGTGACGGGGCCAACGGGTTCAGGGAAATCCACGACCCTGGCGGCCATGATTGAAAACATCAACAACACGCGGGCTGAGCATATCATCACGATTGAGGACCCGATTGAGTTTGTGTACGAGTCCAAAAAGAGCATCATTCACCAGCGGCAAGTCCATGAGGACACCCGCAGTTTTGCCAATGCCTTGCGGGCGGCGCTGCGGGAGGACCCGGACGTGATCCTGGTGGGGGAGATGCGGGATTTGGAGACTATCCAGTTGGCGGTTACAGCGGCGGAAACGGGTCACTTGGTCTTCGGCACGCTGCACACCAGTTCGGCGGCCCAGACCGTGGACCGGATTGTGGATGTGTTCCCGCCGGAGCAGCAACAGCAGATCCGCGTGCAGTTGTCCACGTCTTTGGTGGCGGTCTTTAGTCAAACCCTGGTGCCGCGTAAGAACCCCAAGCCCGGGCAATTCGGGCGGGTGATGGCCCAGGAAATTATGGTGGTGACGCCAGCGATTGCCAACTTGATCCGCGAGGGGAAAACGCCCCAGATTTATTCCGCCATCCAAACGGGGGGCAAATACGGGATGCAGACTCTGGAGAAGGTGCTGGCAGACCTGTACAAGCGCGGCGAATGTACCTATGAGGATGTGATGGCCAAAACATCCAAGCCTGAGGAATTGCAGCGGTTAATTAGTGGGGGTGCGACACCAGCCGCTGCGACACGCGCCTAGCTCCTCCCTGTCGTGGTTCATCCATTTGGAGGTTCCCGCTTATGCCCACCTACATTGCCCGTGTCCGTGACGCCCAAGGTCGTTCCCGAGAAAGGCGCCTGCAGGCCGAAGACTTTAAGGCGGCCCGCGCCATCCTACGGGAGTCAGGGTTTTTTGTGCAGGAAATTAAGGAGGCCGCGCCGTTTGACCCCTTCAAAACGGAACTGGACATTTCCTTTCTGAGTACGGTTTCCATCAAGGACAAGGCCCTGTTTTCGCGCCAGTTTGCGGCCCTGGTGAATGCCGGCGTGCCGATGGTGAGAGCCTTAGGCATTCTGGCGGAACAGCAGACCAACCCCAAGCTGAAAAAAGTGTTGATGGCGGTGAGCGCCGATGTGCAACAGGGCACCAGCCTGTCGGAGGCGATGCGGCAGCACCCCGAGGTCTTTGACAACCTGTACGTGGCGATGGTGCAAGCTGGGGAAGTTGGCGGGGTGCTCGATGAAGTGCTGAACCGGCTGGCAAAGCTGCTGGAGGATGCGGCGCGCCTGGAGCAACAAATCAAGTCGGCGTTGGCTTATCCAGTGGCGGTGGCTTTCATTGCAATAGCGGCATTTCTGGGGATGGTCATCTTTTTGATTCCCATTTTTGGGGGGATTTTTGAGAGTTTGGGAGGCCAATTGCCCGCTTTTACGCAGTTCATGGTGGACTTGAGTAAATGGATGCGCAATCCCGTCAACTTGGCGATCCTGGTGGCGGTCGTAGCGGGCGCTGTGATTGGCTATGGAACCGCCTACAGCACCCGGGCTGGACGGGAAGTGATTGACCGGATTGCCTTAAACTTACCTATTTTCGGCGACCTGATCCGTAAAAATGCGGTGGCCCGTTTCAGCCGGACTTTCGGTTCGCTAGCCAGGTCGGGGGTACCCGTGTTGACGTCCCTGGAGATCGTGCGAGACACAGCGGGGAATCAAATTATTGCCAACGCAATCGAGGCGGCGCGGGAGGAAATTCAGGCTGGGGGTCTGATTTCCGTGGCATTACAGAAAGAAAAGGTCTTCCCGAATATGGCGATTCAGATGATTAGCGTGGGGGAAGAGACTGGTGAACTGGATTCCATGATCAACAAGGTGGCTGACTTCTACGAAGCTGAAGTTGAGGCGGCGGTCAAGTCTCTCACCAGCATCATGGAGCCAGCGATGATTGTTCTGCTAGGGGGGTTAGTAGGGTCCGTGCTAGTGGCAATGTACTTGCCCATGTTCAAGATCTTCGACTTGGTTAAGTAGAGACCTGGTTGGCGGCGAGTGGTGCAGGCAAAATGGCATTGCCCTTTTCTTTTCCATCACGTGCGCGAGCACTGGTGGGGTTCTAGACCTGGGAACCTAGGGTCGTTTTATACGATGGGAAGGCAAGTAGGGAACGGGAGATGGCTCACATGAGACGCGAAGCGATAGCTGTGGGTTTACTGTTGGGTGTAGCGGTCGTCTTCGGGCAGGAATCCCTGGATTCTGCCGACCCCGCAACGGCGGTTTCCAAAGTGGCCAAGGGCATTACGGTGTTGATTGATGGGGTCAATCCAGGTTCCGGTGTCATCGTGGGCCGAGAAGGGACTATGTACACTGTACTTACAGCCGCTCATGTCGTACCGGTGCAAGATGAATACGATATTGTGACGCCAGACGGGCAACGCCACCCCCTCAAATACAGCACGGTGCAGAAGCTGGCTGGGGTGGATATGGCGACGGCCAAGTTCACCAGCGACAAAACTTACCCAGTTGCCGTGTTCGGAGATGCCAGTAGGTTGGTAGAAGGGACGCCGGTTTACGTGGCGGGGTTTCCCCAGCGGAGCGCTGCGATTACCGAACCGGTTTATAACTTCACTGTTGGACGGATCACAGCCAACGCCAGCCGCCCTTTAGCTGATGGATACAGCTTGGTCTACACCAACCCCACACTCCCGGGGATGAGCGGCGGTCCGGTTTTGGATAGCCAGGCCAAATTGGTGGGCGTGCATGGGCGGGCCGATGGAGGGCAACTGGAGCGGCAAGCGGAAACCGTGTATGTCAAAACCGGGTTTAACCTGGGGATACCCATCAACACCTATCTCAGTCTCGCTCCCCGTCCTGCAGTGGTTGCGGGTGTGCCCCTGAAGCCAAACCCCGCCCCTGTCCGTGTGGCGATGAATCCCAATCCCAGCCGAGCTGATGACTTCTACCTGCTGGCCAGCGAGCGGTATCGCCAGGGGGACATTGCCGGCGCGTTGAACCAACTAACCCAAGCGGTGCGGGCCAATCCCAACTATGCGGCGGCCTATGCCACACGGGGGGTGATGCGCTACATCCAGCGGGACCAGCAGGGGGCTATTCAGGACTTTGACCAGGCGATTCGGCTGGACCCCAATTACCCTGAACCCTATGTAGGGCGCGGTTTGGCCCGCTCTGCGCTCGGGGACAAGGCGGGTGCCATTGCTGACTACACGCGGGCGTTGGAGTTACGACCCACCTACGCCGAAGCCTTTTACAATCGAGGTGTTTTGCTCTACAACCAGCGGCGGGTGCAGGAGGGCATTGAAGACCTGCGCAAGGCGGCGGAACTCTATCTCCAGCAGGGCAATGCGGTGGAGTACCAGCGCACCCAGGAAACCCTGCGAGTTGCCACTAGCCAGTGCCGACAACAGATTCGTACCCTGTGTGATTGGTGAATCAATACGCCCCGAACGCTTGGCTGTAGATAGGGCTTTGCTCTGCGCCTAACCAATCCTGCTGTCTAGCGAGACGGTTGCGCCAGAGCCTTCCACTCCGCCGGCGTCAGAGTCTTCATGGTCAGCGCGTGGAGTTCATTGGTCGCTAGGACGCTCTGCAACGCCTGATACACCAGTTGGTGCCGCTGCACCCGGCTTTTCCCCGCAAACGCCTCCGACACAATCACCGCCTGCCAGTGGTCCCCGCTCCCCGTCAGGTCCTGGAGTTCCACATAGGCGTCCGTCAGATGCGCTTGAATCAGTTGGGTCAGGGTTTGCGGCGAGAGCATCGGTGCTTTACGAACGTCGTACCCCCATTATGCCAAAGCGTAGGCCGGTGGGGGATGCCATGCGTTCGGCCATTTGCGTAACGTAATATATAAAATTGACCTGCATTTGCAACGCCGTTGTTACAGCGATTAACAAACCTGATTGTCCGGTGGTGGTCTGATTTTACGCTGCAAACGCGGTTGATGGCGGCAGCGACGCTGGTGGTTTCCCTGTTGATGAGTGTTTTAACCTTTTGGGCCGTCAACAGTATTCAACAGGATGCCCGTCTGAATGACACCCGTTTTGGTCGGGATTTGGGTTTGCTACTGGCAGCCAATGTAGCGCCCCTGGTTGCCCAGGACAACCGCACGGAATTGGCCCGTCTTTCCGAGAAGTTCTACAACAGCACCTCCAGTATTCGCTATATTCTCTACGCTGATAAAGAAGGGGAAATTTATTTTGGAATTCCCTTTTCAGCCGTCGAAGTCCAGAATTCCTTAACCCTGCGGCGACGGATTCAACTCCCTGAATTAACCGAGCCAGACCAACCCTTCGTGCGGCAACATTTGACCCCAGATGGTTTAATTGCCGATATCTTTGTGCCCTTGATTCAAGAGGGTGAATATCTGGGCATTTTAGCGCTGGGGATCAATCCGAATCCCACGGTTTTAAGCGCATCCTTACTGACACGGAATATCACGTTAGCCGTCTTTATTTCGATTTGGGTTTTGGTGATTTTGGGGGGCGTATTTAACGCGATTACAATTACACGACCGATTCGGGAATTGTTAATTGGTGTGAAAAACATTGCATCGGGCAACTTCCGGCAACGGATTGACCTACCCTTTGGCGGGGAACTGGGAGAACTCATTGAAAGTTTCAACGAAATGGCGGAACGGTTGGCCCGCTACGAAGAACAAAATATCGAGGAGATCACCGCTCAAAAAGCTAAGCTGGATACTCTCATGTCCACCATTGCCGATGGGGCCATCTTACTCGACCGCGATTTGAAAATTGTGCTGGTCAACCCAGCAGCAGAGCGGATGTTCGGCTGGTCCGGCAAAGAAGTGTTGGGTCAAGCGGTGGCCCCTTTACTCCCAGAACCGGTTGCCACGACCCTAGCGCAGCCTCTAGCTGACTTGGTGCAAAAAACGCCGCCGAGCGGCGAACCTATGGAGTTTTGCATCACATTAGAATCCCCCTACAAGCGCACGTTAAAAATCCTGTTGACCACCGTTTATGACCATGTCCGCAATCAGCTTCAGGGCATCGCCATTACTATCCAAGATGTGACGCGCGAGATGGAATTGAACGAGGCCAAAAGTCATTTCATCAGTAATGTTTCCCATGAACTGCGCACGCCCCTGTTTAACATCAAATCCTTTATCGAAACCCTTTACGAATATGGCGATAGTTTGACCGAAGAGCAAAAACAGGATTTTCTGGAAACTGTCAATCGGGAGACCGACCGGCTCACGCGCCTTGTCAACGATGTGCTAGACATTTCGCGTTTGGAGTCCGGTAAACCCTATCCCTTGGGTCCCACTTCCCTTAGCGCTGTCATTGACCAGACCTTGCGCTCCCATCGTCTCACCGCACGGGACAAGGGGATTCATCTCGCGGCGGTGGTGGACCCCGACCTACCGGATGTCATTGGGCACTACGATTTGTTGCTCCAAGTATTAGCAAATCTCGTCGGCAATGCCATCAAATTTACCCCTTCGGGTGGTTATGTCATTATCTGGGCCTTTCCCTGGGAGGGACGGGTACGGGTGGAGGTCAGCGATACGGGAATTGGCATCCCGCCGGAGCATCAAAAGGCCATTTTTGGCCGGTTTTTCCGTGTCGAAAATCGCGTGCATACCCTGGAGGGAACGGGGCTAGGTCTCTCGATTGTCAAAAGCATTTTGCAGAAACATAATACGGATATTCATCTGATCAGTGAGGTGGGCCTGGGCAGTAGTTTTTGGTTTGATTTGGAACCGGTGACCTAAACGCCACCCTTTGCTACAATGGCGGGCAAATCAAGGAATCGGTAGCGATGTCTCCCTTTTGGCGGAATTTTTGGCTGGCCTTCGCTTTGAGTTTACTGCTGACAGCGGCATTGATGTGGTTAGACGGTCAGAATTTGCTGAGTTCTGAATTCCATTTCGTTGGGGCCAAGGGGATGATTGCTGCTCAGGGGCCAGACCCGCGTTTGAGCGCAATTGGTTTTGCGTTTCCGGCGCTTCTCATTTACGTCACCATGCTGGTTGGTTCGCCCATTACAACCCAAGTGCTTCTAGTAATTGGGTTGATATGGTTCATGACCTGGTTGGTCGAGCAGTTGCCTGTGTCACGGTTGTGGCGAGGGGTGATTTTGCTGGCGCTGCTTCTCAATCCAGCCTTTTGGGTCATGGTGTTAACCAGTCCAACGTGGACAGCGATGAGTCTGTTTCTGGGCTTGAGCGTTCTGCTCTACTGGCACCTGGTCCAGCCCCGTGATACGCAGTATCCCCTGAGCGTGAATCTGGTGCTGTTAGGGTTGACGTTGGCCCCCTTGATGCTATTGCGTTACGAATGCTGGTGGTTGGTGCCGGTGTTTGGACTCCTCGGCTGGTTTGTCCTAAAGGACCCCCATCCCCCCTTGAAATTAACCGTTGTCCTGGTCACCATCTTTATGCCCATCATTGCCATCCTGGGCTTTTTGTATGTGAACTGGTTGATCGAGGGAAATCCATTTTATTTTTTGGAAGCGGCGGGGAACGGTTTGCGCTGGCCAGGTATGGGGGTGTGGCTAGAATCGGCCCAAGGCTTGGACGCCCTGGCGGACAGTGGGACGTGGCTAGGACAAACGCTACCGGTTTATTACCTGCTGGCTGGGCTGGTGCTTTGGCAAAGTCGCGACCGCTGGCTGGCCCGTAGCTTGCTCCTGGTGTTGCCGATTCTCTTGATGACGATCATGCGATGGCAGGGCAATTTTCTGTCCCAAATCAGCAGCGCTGGGGCGTTTTTAATTCTTGTTCCCATCACCCTTTTGCAAGTGCGGGAATGCCGGATGTACCACCTGATACCGGTTGGTTTCCTGCTAGGCATTTCCCTCTACAGCACCCTGCATTGTTTACAAACCCAGCGTTTGATGCCCGAGGAGCAATTGGTGTGGCGATACCTCACCGGAAAAACGGGAGTGCTAAGTAGCCCGGTGTTGCGCTGGCGTCAGCAGCAAATCGCCCAACAGGAAATTGCTGACATCCTGTTTCAGCGCCTGCGTCCAGGGCAGCGGATTCTCTTAGATGACACTGTCAATTTCAGCTTTATTTATCTACTGCAAGATTCGCGGCGATTTGTTCTGCCCCATCAATACGAATTCAACCTGGCGCTCAGCCGGCCCGAGGACGTTGTGGACTATATCTTGGTGCGGCGAGAGACGACCCTAGAACCCCTATCAGACCAAATTTTTGTGGACGAGCCGTCTCTGCAAAAACGCTTCGGCTCCTTCGTCGGGGTTGCCAGTAACGATTTCTACCAGTTATTTCAACGGGTTAGCGGGGAAAGATAGCTTGAATTTGCGCCGCGGTCATGCCGTAAAATTCGTCCCGATGTTGCAGGCCGTCCAGCAACCAGAGAAAAACGCCTTTAGCCCCCAACGCAAACGCCAATTCAGACCAGTGGCGATAGAGTTGGATGCGTTCGTGCTGGAGTGCTTGGCTCGGTAGAGGACGTTTATCTACGGCGCTGCGAGGACGACACCAGCCCAACTCCCCAACATACCAGGGTTTTCGATTCATGGCGAGGGCGCGCGAGCGCAACCATTCATCTCCTAGTTGCTGACAGGCGCTCAGGGTCGGTGGGCGGTCCGAACGCAACAGGAAATCCCAGCCCCGGCGGTCTGTGAAGGGAAGCCCAGCTAGGCTAGTTTTGCGCAGTTCGACGGCGGGATGGGTGTACATGTGAATCGTGCCCAGGGTGAGCGCCGGGCGCGTCATGTTCAGAGCCAGGTCAATGCCTTCGTAAAACTGGGGGTCCGCCCGTAGGTACGTTAGGGGCAACGAAGGTGTGCGATTCAGCCACCCCTCCTCGCCGGAGGCGACCCAAACGGAGCGGGGCATGTGGCGCTGGATAAAAACCGCCTGCCGTTGCAACCAATCGGCGACCACGTCCTGCATAAAAACCCCAGGTTTCACGGGCCGGTTGGCCTGGGCGTATATCCCTTTGCCTCGGGGTTCATTGAGAATGTCAATGGCAATCACGTTTGGATGGGTGGCGAGCAAGCGCAGCACTTCGCCTGTGTGTTGTTGAAACAGTTGTTCCACGCGCGGATTGAGATAGAAATCGGCGCCGTACTGCAGGTATTTATCCTGGTCCTTTAGGGTCACAAAGGCGTTGAGCCACGTTCCCGGCGGGATGGCCCCCGCCCACTCCAAATAGCGCAAAATTCCCCCATAGGATAGCCAGTAATTGCCTAGGACAGGGATGAGAAAAAACTCCAATTCGCCCAGGCTTTCGACCAGAGCCTCCAGGATGCGAAAGACCAGTTCAACGGGTTGATTCGGAGCTAGCCACATGGCGCCGTCAAACGTGCCGTCGGGAACGCCCGGCGCTGATACGGGATAGTCATTAAACGCCCAAAACCGCACAGCGTTAATCCGACTCTGGCGGCGGAGCGTTTGTAACCCCAAATCCTGGACCAGATAGGTTTGGATGATGTCCTTCAAGGGCCGTTGGGGGTGCTGCTGCACTTTGCGGTAACTTTCCACCAGCAGGTAGTAGGCATTCACGCCGTAGAGACGGAGCGTTTGGGCGGGTAAGGCGGTGGTGAGTGCCAAAGAAATCGCGCCCGATAGCACCGTTCGCCGTGAGAGAGAAGCCATTACTTCCCAGTGGCAATCGCCCCGCCGAAGGTCAACCACACACCCAATTCAAAACCGTAACCCGGCCCATCAATTTGCTTATAGGCGGCGGGTACAACCCGAATGAAATCGTTGGCTTTGATGCGGAATTGACCAACGACTTTGGTGAAATCTGCTTCCCGGTCCTGGGTGCCGATAATGCTGTCAATTTGGGCGGCGACATCGAGGCGGTCGGTGACCGGAATTGCCACCTCAGCAAAGGTGCGAAATTCGTCCGAACGCCTGCTGAAATAGGGACGGTAGGCCACTTCAATTGTCCAATAACCAAACCGGTTCCCCACCGCGAACGAACGACTCACCGGCACTCGCACGTCCAAACCCACGCCGCCGCGCGACAGGGGCAACGGCGCATTGGGGTCGTAACCCAAGGGAATAATCGGTGTGACCTGCAAAGCTGCCGCCCAGCGGGGGTCTTGGGTAAACCGCCAGCGCACACCCACTTCCCCATCGAAAAAACCACTGTTGGTACGGGCCGGATTGAATTGCTCATCGCGAATCCATTGATAGGGCACTTTGAAAATCAACGTGATGTTTTCTCGCAATCCATATTCGGCGTAGGCTTCCAGCTCCCACTTTTCAAAGGTGCGACTTGCCAAGGTACGGAACGTGGTGCTGACAAAGGCGGCCCCTTCCGGTTGGGTAAAGCCCCCTGCCCAACTCGAATTGGCACCCATACCATGCAACAAAAAACTGGCCCCCACAACCAGCCAAAACTTCACTTTGCGCATCGGAGATGGCCCCTCAAACAGATGAAAACGGTGCGGTGAGGTCAGCGAAAATCCTGTATTACCCAGCCCGATTATATCAGAGTAGGGTTGCCAAAGGTGGCACCGCCAGCCGCTAGCGTCTACAGTAAAGAAGATGTGTCCATCTGACTGGTTCCTTGGCGCTATGGCCCCCCATCACAAAGCCCGTCCTCTACGTCCTGGCAGCCCTCGCCCCGCCAAGCAACTGTGCAGTGAATGCGGGCTATGCGATACGTCCTACATCCATTACGTCAAATCCGCCTGTGCATTTTTGCATCAACAATTCGAGGCACTGGAAACACAAACCCACGGGCGCAAGCGGGACCTTGAAAACGAGGACGAATGCTATTTTGGGGTGCATCAACAGATGGTCAACGCCCGCAAAAAACAACCACTCCCTGGCGCCCAATGGACAGGAATCGTCACCACTATCGGCATGCGAATGTTGCAAAACAAGTGGGTTGACGGCGTAGTTTGTGTGCAAAACACACCGGCGGACCGTTTTCAACCCAAGCCTGTTTTGGCCCGCACCCCGGAGGCGGTGTTTGCTGCGCGGGTAAATAAGCCCACTTTGTCCCCGAATTTGAATCTTTTGGATGAAATTGAACGGTCAGGGATTCGCCGGTTGCTCGTCATCGGTGTGGGGTGCCAGGTGCAAGCGCTGCGGGCGGTGGAAAAACAGTTAGGTTTAGAAAAACTCTACGTGCTGGGAACGCCCTGTGTGGATAACGTCACGCGGGCCGGTTTGCAAAAGTTTTTGGAAACGACGAGCCGGTCGCCCCACACGGTGGTTCACTATGAATTCATGCAGGACTATTACGTGCATTTCAAACACGCAGACGGTTCGGTGGAAAAGGTGCCGTTTTTTGGGTTGAATACGAAGGCGTTAAAGGAAGTTTTTGCGCCGTCGTGCTTGAGCTGTTTTGATTACGTCAATGGCTTGGCCGACTTGGTCGTGGGGTATATGGGCGCACCGTTTGGCTGGCAATGGTTGGTGGTGCGCAACGAGCGGGGTCAGGAAATGTTGGATTTGGTTAAGGAGGAATTAGAACTTCAGCCGGTGACCAGCCAGGGACAGCGGCATCTAGCGGTGCAACAGAGTATCCCGGCCTACGACCAGGGGGTGACCTTGCCCATGTGGGCGGCGCGGTTGATGGGGGTTTTGATCGAAAAATTTGGCCCCAAAGGACTGGAGTACGCTCGTTTTTCCATTGACTCCCACTTTACTCGCAATTACCTCTACGTCCGCCGCCATTACCCCCACAAATTGGCTAGTCATGTGCCGGACTTTGCCAAGAAAATCGTGAGCCAGTACCGCCTGCCGCCAGATTAATCCCAACAGGCCATGAGAGTTTTGCACCTGAGTACCTACGACACGTTTGGAGGTGCGGCGCGGGCCGCCTACCGACTGCACCAGGGGTTGCAACAAGCAGGGGTTGATTCCCGGCAATTGGTGCTCAGGAAACACAGTCAAGACCCAACAGTTCATGTCTATGCTGAATCCCGCTGGCTGCGACGTTTACGAACAATTGCTGACCAATGGCCATTGAGTTTTTATCCTAACCACTCCCGCGCATTTTCTGTACATTGGGTGCCCAATTCAGTTACTCGAAAAATTAAATATTTTGACTTTGACATTCTACATATTCACTGGATTAACCGGTTTCTGATCCCAGAAATACTTCCTAAACTAACTCACAAACCTATTATTTGGACGCTACACGATATGTGGGCAATTACAGGAGGATGTCACTACACGCAAGGATGCAATTTTTTTACTACCCAATGTGGCTGTTGTCCCCAGTTAAACAGCACCCAGAAAAATGATTTATCCTACTGGCTATGGCAACGAAAAAAGCGGGCATGGCGTCATTTTCAACCAGTGATTGTTACGCCAAGTACGTGGCTGGCTGATGCAGTGAAACGGAGTCCCCTCCTGGGACATTGCGAAATAAAAATTATCCCCAATGGTATAGATACTGAGCGCTATCGAGTCATTCCCCAATCGGTTGCTCGGCAGGTCCTGCAATTGCCTCAGGACAAAAAAATTGTCTTAACTGGTGGCGTTAGTTTACTGAAAGAATCGCATAAAGGTTGGGATTTATTCTGCAAAGCAGCGCAAATCCTTAAGACTCAGATGGGTATCCTATGGGTAATTTTTGGGCAACAAGAAGCGCCAGGGTTAGAAGAATTGCCTGTTCGTTGCCTTGGCACCTTAACCGATGATATTGCTCTAGCGCTGGCCTACAGTGCTGCGGATGTCATGGTAGTACCGTCGCGGCAGGAAGCCTTTGGTCAAGTGGCAACAGAAGCAATGGCTTGTGGGACGCCAGTGGTGGGGTTTGCCGGAACAGGGGTGCAGGACATTGTGGACCACCAGGTGAACGGTTATCTGGCCCCGCCGTTCGACCCACAGCATCTTGCCCAAGGCATTGCGTGGGTGTTGCAGCAGGGAACCGCATTGCGGGAATCGGCCAGGCAAAAGGTGGAGCGCTGGTTCAGTCTCCCTGTGGTTGTCCAGCAGTACCTGAACTTGTACCGTTCCCTCAGCTCGGTTTCTTCTTAGGCCGATTCCGTTCAAAGGGGAGTTTTTCCGCCTGAGCTGCCAGCATTCTCTTCTGCTCGTCCACAATTTTTTGCAGGTGTTCCGGCAATGGTTCCCGCGACAGGATAAAGGTCTGCACCGTTTGAAACAGGTTGGCAATCACCATGTACATCAAGACGCCGGCGGGTAGGGGGAAAAAGAGAAACATCACCGCCAAAATCAGGGGCAGGGATTTATTCACTTGATCCTGCTGGGGATTTTTGATGACATCCCCCTGGCTGGTGATCATTTGGCTGATGTAAGTACTCGTGGCAAAAATGGCCACAAGAATCAGCGTATCCCAATGAATCGTGCCGTTGCTATCGACGGCCCCCACTTGCCCCAGCGCCGAGATGAATAAAAAGCCTTCATTCGCCGCTAGACCTGGCACCACGCCCACCAGGGAAACCTTCCCTGGCTTGAGGGCTTTGAGCTGCGTTTGGCCATTTTCGGTGCTGAGTTCCACCAGTTCAGCGCCGTTTTTGACCGTCCAACGGGGAGTGAGATCGGGGTTATTCACCTCTTGGATAATGCTTGCCAAACTACGGCCATCTGGGGTGCGGAAATCGAGAACAGTCTCGTCGCCCACCTGGAGCTTATTCCCCGCCGTGCTGACAACGCCAATGGAATAGTGCAAGCCAGGTTTGACGTAGATGCTGTGGGATTGGAAGTTGAGGGGTTGAGACTGCACAATTTGGTCGCGCGGGACGATTTCCAATTCCACCGGGTAGGACACATCGGCAAAGGGCGACCCCCGCAGCGTCGCAAACAAGGCAAACAGGATCGGCAATTGCAAAATCAAGGGCAGGCAACCAGCCAGGGGATTGCCAAATTCCTGATAGACTTTGGCCATTTCTTCCTGTTGTTTCGCCGGGTCATTTTTATAGCGCTCCTGGATTTCCCGGACCCGTTTTTGCATCACTGGCTGGGCCACTTTCATCCGCCGCATATTGCGGATCTGCCCGGCACTGATCGGCGCTAAGGCCATCCGTACCACTAGCGTCAGCGCCACAATCGCCAGCCCGTAGCTCGGCACCATCCCGTAAAAAAAGTCCAGGATGGGGAGCATGAGGTTGTTGGAAAGAAAGTTGGTGCCGAACAGGTCCATAGGTGACATCCTCAGGGCGTACTCCCTCTGATATTAACCTTTGTTGCCGCCAGTTGGTGGCTACACTGGAACTATGGCATGGGACGCACCACGGGTGGCGCAGGCGTTGGCGGTGGAACGACAAGCGGGCTATCCCAATCTCCAAGGCCGCCAGTACCAGTTTTACGAATTTCTGCTGGAGCAGATGCGCGGGGTGCCTTTGGATTGGTTGCCCGCTCCCTACATCAACCAGTGGCAGGTGCTGCTGGCGGAACTGCGGCATTACCCCCAATTAACCTGCGACCAGCGGGAGGCCCTGGTCCAGCGCATTGCCGACCTGTTGCCCCACGTCCGTATTCCGGGTACGTCGCGGGTGCAGGAAAAACCGGCGCCGTCGGTGACGGAGGACACCCCTATTCGGGAGTTGAGCCTTTTGAAACCCCAACAAAAAAAATACCTTCACCAACTGGGGTTGCAAACCCTAGGGGATGTCCTGCGTTATTACCCGCGCAGTTATGTGGATTACTCCCAGCGCTTGCTCATCAAAGATTTACAGCCGGGCACAACGGTCACGATCATTGCCACCATTCGCAGTTTTCGCTGTTTCACCAGCCCCAAAAACCCCCAATTGACCATCCTGGAATGGTGGGTGGCAGACCGCTCAGGACGGCTCAAGATTAATCGCTATGTAATGGGCAAACGCTACGCCACAAAAGCCTGGCAAGAACAGCAAAAAAAACAATATCTACCAGGAACGCTGGTTGCTATTTCCGGTTTGGTCAAAGCCACGAAGTTCAGCAAAACCTTAACGGAACCTCAAATTCAAATCCTGGACGAAGAAACGGAAGAATCGGTCGGGAAAATCGTGCCGGTCTATGGGCTAAAGGGGACGTTAAAAGCGAGCGGAGTGCGCCAAGCGGTTCACGCCGTTTTACCCTTGGTTCAATCCTGGCCAGACCCCCTGCCGGAGACCCTGCGCAAGCGCTATCAGTTGGTTCCCCTGGCGACGGCCTACCAGGGGATTCACGCGCCCGCCTATGCCGAAGCGTTAAAACGCGCCCGCACCCGTTTGGTCTTTGACGAACTGTTCTATCTGCAACTGAGCTTTTTGCAGCGGCGGCAACAGCAGCGGCGGCAACCCAGCCCCGCGGTTCAGGCCGAAGGGGAATTGCTCCAAAAATTCCGAGCGCAACTGCCGTTTCAACTTACAGGTGCCCAAGAGCGGGTGATCCGGGAAATTCTCCAGGATTTACGGCAACCACAGCCGATGCAACGCTTGGTACAGGGGGATGTGGGTTCGGGTAAAACAGTGGTGGCGGTGATGGCCATGCTGGCGGCAATTGAAGCGGGATATCAGGTCGCAATGATGGCGCCGACGGAAGTGCTGGCTGAGCAACATTACCAAAAGCTGTTGGACTGGTTAACGCCCCTGCATATCCCGGTGGAGTTACTCACGGGTTCTACAAAAGCCAGTCAACGCCGGCAGATTTTAGCCCAGTTATCGACTGGAGAAGTGCCCCTCGTGGTGGGAACCCATGCCTTAATTCAAGAGGAGGTGCAGTTTGCGCATCTGGGGCTGGTGGTGATTGATGAGCAACACCGGTTTGGGGTGGAACAACGGTCGCTGTTGCAGCAAAAGGGGATGGCGCCCCACGTGCTGACCATGACGGCCACGCCCATTCCCCGCACGCTCGCGCTGGCGATTCATGGGGATTTGGATGTGAGCCAAATTGACGAGTTGCCCCCAGGTCGCCAGCCGATTCAAACGACGGTCATTCCAGGCAGCCAGCGTCATTTTGCCTATGACTTGATTCGCCGGGAGGTGGCGCAGGGCCGGCAAGCCTACATCATC